>JBJTXC010000375.1:0-2070 GCA_046082065.1 Burkholderiaceae bacterium | reverse complement strand
CGGCGCGAGATGCTGACTGCGTCTGCCACCAGCGCCGGATCACCTCGCATTAAGGTAATACCTGCAGTGTGCATGGCGACGTCCGTACCCGACGCCATCGCAATGCCGATATCCGCTGCGGCCAATGCCGGCGCGTCGTTGATGCCATCACCGACCATTGCCACCGTTCCGTAGCGCTTTTTCAGCTCATCCACCCGTGCAGCTTTATCGTCCGGGAGCACTTGCGAGCGGAATTCTTTAATACCAATAGCATCGGCAACCGTGCGCGCCGCACCTTCATTGTCACCGGTGATCATGATCGAGCGTATGCCAAGTGCATCGAGTTGTGCGACGGCATGACGTGCGCTCGTCTTGAGCGTATCGCCAAAACTCAGCAAACCTGCAATGCGGGTGCCAGACTCATCGCGCACGGCGAGCCAAGAAACTGTGCGCCCTGCGCTCTCCTGCGCTGCTGCAAACGATGCACCGAGCGCAGTATCGACTGAGAGTTCTTGCATCAGCCGCGCGTTGCCTAACCAGACTGTCAGCCCATCGACATCCGCCTGTACGCCGCGTCCCGCCAGGGCTTTTGCATTCGAAGCCGGCAGTGGCGTGAAGCCTTCGGCGTTTGCACGTTGATTCACTGCCCTGGCCAGTGGATGACCGCTGTGCTGTTGCACCGCCTGAGCGAGCTGGAGGATGCGATCGTCCGATGATGTGATGCTTTGCAGTGCCACGACCGCGGGCTTGCCATCGGTCAGGGTGCCGGTCTTGTCGAATGCCGCCGCACGAATCGCATGCGCGGTTTCCAATGCTTCTGCATCCTTGATCAATATGCCGTGACGTGCTGCAACGCCGGTACCCGCCATGATGGCGGTGGGTGTGGCCAGGCCCAGCGCACACGGACAAGCAATCACTTGAACTGCGACTGCATGTAGCAAGGCCTGTTGCCAGTCACCGCTGACCCATGCCCACGCGATGAGTGTGACGGCCGAGATCAGCAACACCACAGGCACAAACACAGCACTGACACGATCAACCAGTCGCTGAATCGGCGCCTTGGCGGCTTGTGCATCTTCGACACTGCGGATAATGCGCGATAACATCGTATCGTTACCAACGGCGGTGACCCGCATGATCAGCACGCCCTCTTGATTGATCGCACCACCAGTCAGTGTGTCGGCAACACGCTTGGCTACCGGCAGACTCTCGCCTGTCAGCAGTGACTCATCGAGATGACTTTCACCCTGAATGACGACACCATCCAAGGGCACCCGTTCTCCGGGGCGTATGACAACCATATCACCCGGCAACACAGTTTCAATCGGCACGCTCAAGTCGACGTCATCACGCCGGACAATCGCCTCGTTCACCCGTAGCGCAGCAAGTGCATGCAGTGCAGCCACTGTTTGCTGCTTTGCTCTGGCCTCGAGCCACTTGCCTAACAACACCAGCGTGATGACGACGGCTGACGATTCGAAATACAGATGCGTGTGCGGTCCATGCAACCACATCAGATAGACCGACAAACCATAGGCAGCGCTAGTGCCGATCGCGACCAGCAAATCCATATTGCCGCTGCCGGCCTTCAACGCAGCCCAACCCGCGCGATAAAAACGCGCCCCCAACCAGAACTGTATGGGCGTGGCGAGCAAACACTGTAGCCATGGCGGCAGCATCAGATCGTGACCGAACGGTGCTGCCAACATCGGTATCAGTAACGGTATCGCAAGTACGGCCGATAACACGACGGGCCATGACGATGATAATGATCGAGATTGGCCTAATGAATGCCCGGTACTCGAAGATGAAGAAGTCACGACTGCAAACGATGATTCTGCAAGCGATGATTCCGCATGAGAGGTACTGGCGGAGAAATCGTGGTCCTGCGCCTGCACCTGCGCCTGCATTACTGAGTCAACATAGGCATCAAAGCCCGCTTTTTGTACGGCAGCAATCAGTGTCGTTGGCTGTACACCGGTTGCGTGAATACGCGCTTTTTCGGTAGCGAGATTGACCGAGGCATCAACGACACCGGGTACTTTGTGTAACACTCGCTCAAGGCGGGTGACGCAAGACGCACACGTCATG
>JBJTXC010000374.1:0-4827 GCA_046082065.1 Burkholderiaceae bacterium | reverse complement strand
CACAACTTTAAGTGAGCCTATTTCGACTGTGCATTCCCGCCCATCGCGCAGCTGTATATGGACATGTGGGAGCAAATGGTCGCCTGCGTACATCACGATACGCGAAGCAGAGAATTTTTTCAGGACGGGCATGGCAGCAATACTAGTGCAACCATTGCACCACATCAACCCAATTCTACAACAAAAAATGCCACCCGCAGGTTGCATCGTTAGGCGATCTAAAGTTCGTTTACTCCGGCTTCGCAGCGCTGCCAGTGGTGTAGGAGGGCACTTTGGTGCCGGGTACGGTGCCATTCGGCTTGGACTGGTCGCGTGCATAGCTCACCACACGCTCTTTGTTGCTCTCGCGTGCTTTGGCGGCTTCCGCTGCAGCCTGGCGTTCTTTGGCTGCTTCGCGTTCACGCGCGAGTTCACGCTCTTTGGCAGCTTCACGTTCACGTGCACGCTCTCGTTCGCGCGCAATTTCACGTTCTTTGTCTTTGAGTTCTTTTTCGCGGCGGGCTTTTTCAGCCGCGAGCTCGTCGGCGAGTTGTTTCTCGCGTTGTTTTTGCTGTTGCGTCAGGGCTTCGACATCTTTCTTTACAACTTCAACAGCCGAGACCGAGCCTTGCAAGCGGTTGAACTGGCCGGACAAGTCTTTTACGGCTTTCGACTGATCCTTCATCATGCTATCGAGCGTAGTGAGCTGTTGCAGTAGCTCCTTGTTTGCGGCTTCAGCTCGCGCTGCCTCCGCGCGTGCAGCTTCAAGCTTGGCGAGCTCGGCTTTGATGGCCTCAGCGCGTGCAGCTTCTATCTTGGCCTTCTCGGCTTTGGCAGCGTCAGCCCGAGCGCGTGCCTCGGCTTTATTATCGGGTTGTGCAGCGGCCTCAGCGTTAGTATCTTTTTTATCGTTGGCAGCGGCGGGTTTTGCAGGTGTAGCGGCTGGCGCTGGCTTGGGTTCAGGACGCGGCGCTGCTTTGGGCGCTTCCGACAAGCGTGCGATTTTTTCTTCGATGGCTGCCTGCACTGAGTGCGTCGTCTCCTGGGCCAGCTTCAGCTCTTGCAGCGCGGTTTGGATGTCGTCCATGCTCTCCATGCGGCGCTTCAGATCGACAGCACGTTTGCCGACCGCCAGCATCATTTCATCCAGCTGCACAACTTTGTTCTGCAACTGCACGCTCATGAAGCTGAACACACCCGCAGTACCGACCAGCACGGCACCCGTGATACCCAAAATGATCTTCGCTTGCATCGAAGTGCGTTTCGCGCCATCGATGAGTTTTTCTGCGGCTTTATTGACATGACCACCCGTACTTGCAACTGCAGCAGCAGAGCGGTTGGCGACTTCGGCGGCGTCAAGCACGATGCTCATCAGCGACTCGAGCTGCTGCGAGGCGGCGCGATTGTTCTCGACCAGAATCTGTACTGCTTCCAGCGCACGTTTCGCGGTGTCGTGCGGTACCGCGACCGAGCCATCAGGCATCGTCCCGGCGATTTCCATCTCGCCGTCCGCACCCTGAGCGGAGGCTCCCGCTTCTTCGGGGCTCAGTGAAGGCGGCGGCGGATCAGGCATGAAGCCGCCGGCGGCATCAAGCTTCACCTCCGGCGTGCCATCATTGTTTGCTTCGTCGCTCATTTCGCTATCCGTTTTGCCAAGCGTTGTATCGATTGTTCAAAGCGATCAAGTTCTCGGTTTACTTTTGCTGTGGATTCACCCAAGCTCGCGATGCGCTCTTCAAGGTGAATCGACAAAGCCCACGGTGTTGCTTCATCCTCGACCTTGAAAGTCAGATCCGGGTCGCTCATCACCTCGACCTGAGCATCGGCTGCTTCCGCAGCATCTGCCGTACCTACTTCCAATCCGGCTTCATCACCCTCAATTCCTGCATCACCAATCCGTCCACCGGTGTGCAAACCTTGCTGGTCATGCAGTGCGCGCATGTCTGACAGACCCTGCGCGTCTTCCATTCGACGTTGGTCCGACAAACCATCTGCGTCCTGCAGATGCCGAGCGTCGGATAAACCATCAGCGTCGTGCATTTGCCGAGTGTCGCTCAAGCCGTCAGCGTCGCTCATTCGACGACCATCTGACGGGCCGTCGCCACGATGGCTTGCCTGTCCGTCTGCGTCGCCATCGGCGTCATGTAGGTGGCGCGCAATGGCAGCGCCATCACCAACATCTTTACCGTGCAGCTGACGCAAGTCGGCGAGGCCATCACCGTCATGCAGGCTGCGCTGTTCCACGTGGCCATCCTGCGCATCGCGCATACCACGCTGGAAGGTCTCGCCATCCTTCTGATCCTGCACCGCACGCTGATCGCTTGGGCCTTTTCTGGCACGCGCGCGCTTTACTTCGGTTGTGTCGGCGATCGCCATCTCTGGCGGCTCGTCGCCACGAAATATCTGTGTTTTTTCTTCAGACACGACTCACCTCAGCAAAAAAGCGACGTTAGCGACTCGCAGGCAGCAAAGCTGTCTGCAACGACCTGACCGGACGCAGCCACGGATCAGGAGGCATGCCGGTGCGAGCGGCGTAGGTCTCTGCCTCTTTACGGGTCGCGAACGGTCCCGAGATCACGGCAAATTTGACACCTTTATCCGGTGTGTTGACTGCCGCGATCATCGCCTTCGTCAGCGCGCCGAATTGCGCGCGCCACTCTTGCGCCTCCGCCATCGACCCCAGTGACACATGCTGCACAAAAAAGCTGCCAGCCTTGGTCTGCCTTACCAGCTGATCAACACCGCGCTCCGAACGGGGCGCCAGTGCATCCAATGGTTTGCTTTCCGGCTTGCTCTCTGCCTTGCTGTCAGCTCGTATCTCCGCCTTGAGATCGGGTTTTGCTTCGGGTTTTGCTTCCGTCTGCGCGGGCACGGCAACAGCCTCGGTCTTGACCGCCGCTGGTGCAGATTCCGCTTTTACATCACGTGTATCGACAGCAGGCGCGGGATCTGAAGGGGCGGGCGGCTCGGCGGGCGCGGCAGCGCTGGCCGCTGCGGCGGCTTTTTGTTCTTCCAGCTGGGCGGTCGGCGGTTTGCCCACCACGGACACCAACGCCGCCATTGCCCATGGCGGCAGGTTGTCTTTCAGGATGGGTGAATTCGCCAGCAGCGGCGACGCCTTGTCGGCGAACAGCAGCACCACCACGCCCAGCGATACCACCAGCAATAGCATCAGCGCCGCAAACCAGCGCAGCAGGCGGCCGAGCAGGCCACGCTTGGGTGCGCCCTCGAGCACAGGTTTGGCGGCGGGCGCTGCATCAAAACTGGGTTCGGTGCGACGCTGGCGCTCGGCCTCAGCCTCGGCTTGTTCTTCGAGTTGCTGGCGCTCTTTACGTGCAGCAGCAAGCTGAGCTTCAAACCGCGCTTGCGCCGAACTGGGCTCGGCGCTGGATTCTTTTTTTGGTTTGGGTGCGATCTTGATCTCGGCGTAGCCGGTAGCGGCCAACACTTTTTTGACTTCAACCTCGCGCCCCAAGGCACGAGCGACAGTGAGCAGTGCATCGCCTTCGGCTCGGGTCGGGGTTTCTACCGGCCAGCGCAGCAGGCGCTGCCCGAAGCTATCGAGGGTGCGCTCGTGCAGCTGCATGCCGAGTTTGTCGACCAACATCACCAGCGACACATTCGCGCCAGGGAAGTCTTGCACCAGTCGCGCCAGCAGCTGCAGGTCACGCTGGTTGATGGCTTTGGCATCATGGGCTAACAGCACGCGGCACGGCGCCAACGAGTTGTCTGGATTGCGCGCGTCTTCAATCGAGATGTCAGACAGTATCTGGTTGAAGCGCTCGAGTAATTGCTCGGTGTTCTGCGGCAGGAAAACTTCAACTTGCAAGCCAGTGCTCTTGCGCAGCTTGGCCAACACCAGTCGGCCGTAGTGATCCAGCACGCCTTCACTATTGGATGACAGCGCCAGCGACTGACTGCTCTCGCGCACCGCGCGTATCACATAATCGAAGCGGCTACGGTCGGCAGCGCGCAGGAAAATCCCCTCGTTGCCGACGAGGTCGTTGCTGGTCTCGAGCTGCTGGTCGGTCACGTGACTGCCTCTTCAAGTTGTCCGTTCGAGTCGAACTGCATATTTTTAGGTACTTTCGGTTGCGGCCGCTGCAATGGCGGCGCGCCCGGTCGGATACTCGCCAAGTTGAATACATAGGCGATCACCTGCGCAACGGCATAGTACAGGTCTTCCGGCACCGGTTGATCCAACTCGGTGGTGAAATACAGTGCACGCGCCAGCGGTGGCGCGCGGAAAATCTCGATACCGTGTTTCTCGGCCTCAGCACGAATTCGCGCCGCGACTTCGTCGGCACCCTTGGCCAGCAGAATCGGCGCGCTGTCGCCATTCGGGTCGTAGGATAACGCGACTGCGAAATGATCAGGGTTGGTGATGACGACGTCCGCTTCTTTGACATTGTCGATCATGCGGCGGTTGGCCATTTCACGCTGACGGCGGCGGATCTGTGCTTTCACTTCCGGCCGGCCTTCCATGTCTTTCATTTCATCCTTGATTTCCTGGATGGACATGCGCATGGACTTCATGAATTCCCAGCGCTGAAAGGGCACATCAATCGCTGCGATCAGAATCAGCGCGCAGGCCATGATAAGCGCTGACTTGACGAGCATATGGCCCGCCACCGCCATCGCGGGCTCGAATGCCATTTTGCCGACGTTGTTCAGGGTGCTCACATTGTCATACAGCACCCAGGTCGCGACCCCAGACACCAAGCTAAATTTCAGTATCGCTTTACCCAGTTCGACCAAAGCTTTCAAGCCGAACATGCGCTTCAAGCCATTGAGGGGATTGAGCTTGGACGCTTTCGGCGCAATGGCTTTGGTAGTTCTACCAAAGCC
>JBJTXC010000373.1:0-5235 GCA_046082065.1 Burkholderiaceae bacterium | reverse complement strand
CGCAACATTGGATTTCAACTCACGCTCAAGACGCTCACGCAACTGACGGCTGGTGACGAACTTACCTTCGCGGCCGGCCAACGGCGAAGTGTTGACCATAAAGTTCATAGTCAGCGTGGGTTCATCGACGGTAAGCATGGGTAGCGCGTCTGGTGCATCCGTTGCACAAACAGTCGAACCGATACCGATTTCTTCAATACCATTGATCAGCACAATGTCACCAGCCATCGCTTCGGTCACGACTTCGCGCTCCAGACCTTTGAATTTCAGCACTTGATTGATGCGACCTTTAATAGGCGCTGAGTCGGGGCCATTCAAGATCAGTACATCTTGTAAAGGCTTGGCACGGCCACGCTTGATACGGCCGATACCAATCTTGCCAACATACGACGAATAATCGAGTGACGAGATCTGTAGTTGCAACGGGCCGTCGTAATCATCATCACGTACCGGCACGTGCTTCAGGATGGCATTGAATAGCGGCTTCATGTCGCCTTCGCGTACTTCGGAATCGAGGCTCGCGTAACCATTCAGGGCCGAAGCAAAAACAACCGGGAAATCCAACTGCTCTTCGGTCGCGCCAAGCTTGTCAAACAGCTCAAAGGTGGCGTTGATGACCCAATCCGGCCGCGCACCGGGACGGTCGATTTTATTCACCACCACGATTGGCTTAAGCCCGAGTGCCAACGCCTTGCGCGTGACAAAGCGGGTTTGCGGCATCGGACCCTCGACCGCATCAACCAATAGCAAAACCGAATCCACCATCGACAACACGCGCTCAACTTCGCCACCGAAGTCGGCGTGGCCGGGCGTATCGACGATGTTGATATGCGTACCCTCGTACTCGACTGCACAGTTCTTGGCGAGGATGGTGATGCCCCGCTCTTTCTCGAGATCGTTCGAGTCCATCACGCGGGTATCCACCTGCTGGTTCTCGCGGAAGGTGCCGGACTGCCGCAGCAACTGGTCGACCAGGGTGGTTTTGCCGTGATCGACGTGGGCGATGATGGCGATGTTGCGCAGTGCGCGTTGAGCAGTGGTCATGAGTTGGCAGCGTCGTTAACGGCGATTGGAAAACCCGAGATTTTAGCACGTTGGCTTATCTCGATTAAGAAAACTCCTTGAAATTTCAATGGCTTGCACTACTTGCCAGTAGCCGCTCAGGCGCCAGCACAGTACCGTCGACGATCTTCGCCGTGCCCAACAGCGCGGACTGGGCGTCATAGACGCGTACCCGCCCGGGCTCGCAAGGAGCGGCCACCCCGGCCCGATCAAGTGCGATGCGCTGGCCCTGCTGGAAGCGGCGCGCCAGCTCGTGATTGAGGTCGACACGCGGAAATTTTGTCAACAAAGCATCGACCGGCAGCAGACGCGCTGCGCGCTCCGCTTGGGGCAGTGTTGTCAATGCGTCGAGGGTGAGGGCGCGCGACAGTTCAAGCGCGGCAATGCCGGTGCGGCGCAACGCGCTCAAGTGCGCACCACAGCCCAAAGCTGCCCCAATATCTTCTCCCAGCACGCGTACATACGTACCTTTGCTACAACTGACGCGTAGCGTTAACTGTGGTGCCGCGTATTCAATCAATTCAAGTGAGTGAATATGAACAGGGCGCGCTTCGCGCTGCAGGTGGATACCCTCACGAGCATATTGGTACAGCGGCTTGCCGTCACGTTTGAGCGCAGAGTACATTGGCGGCACCTGACTAACCGAACCGCGGAATTTTTCGAGCGCCGCCTCTACCTGGTCAGCACTGACATTCACCAGCCTGGATTCAATCACCTCGCCTTCGGTGTCGCCGGTGGCGGTTGTCACGCCCAACTGTACCGTTGCCTCATAGGTCTTGTCGGCATCGAGTAAATCTTGCGCGAACTTGGTCGCCTCACCAAAGCACAATGGCAGTAATCCAGTCGCGAATGGATCGAGCGTGCCGGTGTGCCCCGCCTTCTCTGCATTAAGCAGCCATTTTGCTTTGGCCAAGGCCTGCGCGCTACTCAAACCCGCAGGCTTGTCGAGCAATAGAACGCCATGTATCGGAATGCGTTTATGTTTTTTCGGTAGGGTCATTCAACGACGGTGAATTCAAGGACCAAAGCATCAGCGAAGTACAGATTTATTCTTTACGAACAACGAGAAGATCAGCGAAGGACAGATTCATTGTCTACGTTGAGATCCTGCTCCCTCAGTCAGCACGGGCTGTCAGTCATTTCATTCGCAAACGATGGGTTGATTGTGTGGTGCGAGATCCGGTCATCAAGACCAGCCAGGCGGGTTAGTCGCTATTCGTCAGCGTCTTTGGCGCGCGTGGCATTTGCCTCATCGATCAGCTTGGATAAGGCAGCACCGCGCGAAGGCGCAGTATCGTGCACAAAATGCAGCTCAGGCAGCGTATGGATATGCAAACGCTTGCCGAGTTGCGCGCGCAAAAAGCCGGCTGCTTTTTGTAATCCATCCAAAGTTTTTTTTACCGCCGACGGATCATCAATCAAGGTCGTGAAAAAAATCTTGGCGTGCGCATAGTCCGGCGTGAGTTGCACCTCGGTCAGTGTGACCATACCCACCCGCGGGTCTTTCACTTCCATCGCGATCAGCTCGGCCAAGTCTTTCTGAATTTGATCAGCAACACGCTGACTTCGGCCGGGGATAGATTTGCTGTGTCTGGCCATCAAAACAAAAAGGGGCGTGGAGGTGTACTGGTCAGGTAGCTACACATCATTAACATCGTCACCCCGGCGTAGGCCGGGGTCCAGGATTTTTTTTATTGAAGTGTACGAGCGACTTCCTGTACCTCAAACACTTCGAGCTGATCGCCTTCTTTGATGTCGTTGAAGTTCTTCAATGACAAACCGCACTCGAAGCCAGACTTCACCTCTTTCACGTCATCTTTGAAGCGCTTCAAGGAATCAAGTTCACCAGTCCAGATCACGACATTGTCGCGCAGCAGACGTACATGCGAGCCACGTTTAACCATGCCATCGAGCACATAACATCCTGCAATCGCGCCGACTTTACTGACATGGAATACCTGACGAATCTCGACCAGACCAAGCGCCAGTTCACGCTTCTCCGGCGTCAGCATGCCGCCCATGGCCGCCTTGATCTCGTCGATCACGTCGTAAATGATGTTGTAGTAGCGAATATCGATACCGGACGTCTCGGCCAATTTACGCGCTGATGCATCAGCGCGGACGTTAAAGCCGATGATCACGGCTTTGGAAGCCAGTGCGAGGTTTACATCCGATTCACTGATACCACCCACCGCCGCATGTACGACTTGCACACGCACCTCGGTGGTTGAAAGCTTTTGCAGTGAAGCCACCAAGGCTTCTTGCGAACCCTGCACGTCCGCTTTGATGATGAGCGCCAGGTTTTTGACTTCGCCCTCGACCATTTGCTCGAACATATTCTCGAGCTTGGCGGCTTGTTGCTTGGCCAGCTTGACGTCGCGGTATTTACCCTGCCTGAACAAGGCAATCTCGCGTGCCTTGCGTTCATCAGCTAACACCATCGTCTCTTCGCCTGCAGCCGGTACTTCGGTTAGACCTTGAATTTCTACCGGAATCGATGGGCCAGCTTCATTGATCGGCTTGCCGTTTTCATCGAGCATGGCGCGTACGCGACCGTACGATGAGCCCGCCAGTACGATATCGCCACGTTTCAAGGTACCACTCTGCACCATGATGGTGGCAACCGGGCCGCGTCCTTTATCGAGCTTGGCTTCAATCACCAAACCTTTGGCAGGCGCATCAACAGCAGCGGTCAACTCCAAAACTTCTGCCTGCAACAATACGTTTTCAAGCAAGGTATCAATGCCCTCACCTGTTTTGGCCGACACCGGAATGAAAGGCGCATCGCCACCATAGGCCTCGGGCACCACTTGCTCGGTAATCAGCTCTTGCGTCACGCGCTCGGGATTGGCGCCTTGCTTGTCGATTTTATTGATGGCTACTACCAACGGCACGCCTGCAGCACGTGCGTGCGCAATCGCTTCTTTGGTTTGCGGCATCACACCATCGTCTGCGGCCACCACCAGAATCACGATATCAGTCGCTTTCGCACCGCGTGCACGCATGGCAGTAAACGCTTCGTGACCCGGGGTATCGAGGAAAGTAATCATGCCGCGTGGTGTCTCGACATGGTACGCGCCAATATGCTGGGTGATACCGCCCGCTTCACCGGCAGCGACTTTGGCGCGACGAATGTAGTCGAGTAACGAGGTCTTGCCGTGGTCAACGTGACCCATCACGGTAACGACGGGCGCGCGAGGCAGCAACTCGGCATCCGTCGTTGCCACGCCCTCTTCCAGCAATGCTTCCGGATCATCGAGCTTGGCCGCATGCGCGACGTGGCCCATCTCTTCGACCACAATCATCGCGGTCTCTTGATCAAGTACTTGGTTAATCGTGACCATTTGACCCAACTTCATCAGCTGCTTGATCACCTCTGCAGCTTTAACCGACATCTTGTGCGCAAGCTCAGCCACGGCAATGGTCTCCGGTACGTGTACTTCGCGCACGATGGCTTCAGTCGGCTGCTGAAAGTTGGTCTCGCGATCTTCCTGCTGAGTCTGACGCCGACCACGCGGTCCGGCGCGCCAGCCATCGCGACCGCCAGTCGGCGCACCGCGTGTTTTAAGACCACCCGGACGCTTCTTCTCGTCTTGCCAGGTCGATGACACGTTGGCCGACTTGATTGATTTTTTCTCACCCGGTTTTTTATCTTCGCGCTTCTCGCCTGGCTTGGCAGTCGTTGCCGGACGACGCAGGGTACCTGCTGCGCGGGTAGCAGCTGGAGGTGGTTCAGGTGCTTTGATGACTTTGCGCGGCTGCGTCATCATGGCTTTGATTTGCGCCACTTCGTCAGCCACTGCTTTACGTGCTTCCTCAGCTGCAGCGACACGCTCAGCCGCCACTTTCTCGCGCTTGGCGAGTTCAGCTTTAGCCTCTGCGCTTGCGGCAACCGCTTCCTGACGCTGCTCGGCTTCGCTTGCCTGCGCAGCTTCACGCTCCGCCTCGAGACGTTCGAGTTGCTGCTGCTTCTCACGAAGCTCTGCCTCTTGACGCGCGATCAGCTCAGACTGCCGGCGTGATTCTCCGCTGCGACGCTCCAGTTCGGCATCATCAATGACCGGCGCCGGCGGTTCGGCAGGCGCTACTTCATCGCGCTTGACGAAGGTGCGCTTCTTGCGAACTTCAACTTGAATCGTGCGTGACTTGCCGCTCGAGTCGGCCTGCTTGATT
>JBJTXC010000372.1:0-2180 GCA_046082065.1 Burkholderiaceae bacterium | reverse complement strand
GTCACCCACGGCCCAGACATTCGGCAAATTGGTTTTGCAATGCTCATCCACCAAGATGAAACCGCGCTCATCGAGTTTCAAACCAACAGCATCAGGATGCAGGCCATCGGTGTTCGGCACACGACCAATCGAGACAATCAGCTTGTCTACATCGAGCACGTGCGCGGCGCCACTGGCAGTCGTGTAGTCGATACGTACCGACTTGCCCGTTTTGATTTTGTCGATCTTGATACCCAACTCGATCGCCAAGCCTTGTTTGGTAAAAAGCTTGTGCGCTTCGTTGGCGACAGACTCATCCGCCGCACCCAGAAAAGTAGGCAATGCCTCAAGAATCGTCACCTCGGCACCCAGTCGGCGCCAGACACTACCCATCTCAAGGCCGATCACGCCAGCGCCGATCACACCTAATTTTTTAGGCACACTGTCAATCGCCAGCGCACCCGTGTTCGACAAAATCAGTTGCTCATCAAATGGTACATCGGGCAAGGCTCGTGGGTTCGAGCCAGTTGCAACAATCACATGTTTACCGGTAATCGATTCATTCGCAGGTGCGGCCACCGCTATCTCGTAACTTCCCGCATCGGCTTTTACGAACGAGGCACAGCCGTGCAAGAACGTGACCTTGTTCTTCCTGAACAAATACTGGATACCGTCATTGTTTTGTTTGACCACGGTGTCTTTGCGGCCCAGCATCTGCGCAAGGTTCAGCTTGACGCCCTTGACCTCCACACCATGCTCTGCCAGACCGTGCTGCACGTGCTCGAAATGCTCCGAGGATTGCAGCATGGCTTTGGATGGAATGCAGCCCACGTTGGTACAAGTGCCGCCCAACGCGGCACCGCCTTTGGCGTTCTGCCAGGCATCCACACAAGCCACCGACAAACCCAGCTGCGCGGCGCGAATCGCTGCAATGTAACCACCCGGGCCGCCACCGATCACGACCACATCAAAATGCTTAGCCATGACCGCTCCTTATAAATCGAGCAGCAGACGCGCCGGATCTTCCAGTGCCTCTTTCATGGCGACCAAGCCGAGTACCGCTTCACGGCCATCAATAATGCGATGGTCGTAAGACAGCGCCAGGTAATTCATCGGGCGGATCACGATTTGCCCATCCTCCACCACCGCACGCTCTTTGGTGGCGTGCACACCCAGAATCGCAGACTGCGGCGGGTTGATGATCGGCGTCGAGAGCATCGAGCCAAATACGCCGCCATTCGAAATCGAGAAGGTACCGCCCGAGAGCTCATCCAGCGTCAGCTTGCCATCCTTGGCCTTGGTGCCGAACTCGCCGATTTTTTTCTCAATGTCGGCGATCGACATTTGATCAACGTTGCGCAGAATCGGCACCACCAAACCACGCGGCGAGCCCACTGCAATACCCACATCAAAGTAGCCGTGATAAACAATGTCGTTACCATCGACCGATGAGTTCAGTATCGGATACTTCTTCAGCGCAGCAACCGCGGCTTTGACAAAGAAAGACATGAAGCCCAGTTTGACACCGTGCTCTTTTTCAAACTTGTCTTTGTATTTGTTACGCAGATCCATCACCGGCTGCATGTTCACTTCATTGAACGTGGTGAGGATGGCATTAGTGGCTTGCGACTCGAGCAGGCGCTCGGCAATACGCGCACGCAAACGACTCATCGGCACACGTTGCGCGGGTCGATCGCCAAGATCCAGACCCACTGGGGCCGGTACCTCGGGCAGTGCCGCGCGCGGCGCAACGGTTGCAGCAGGCGCAGCACTCGGCTTCGGTTGCGCGAGTGCGTTGATCACATCACCCTTGGTGACCCGACCATCTTTACCGCTACCTGCCACGGCCGCAGCAGACATTTGATTTTCTGAAAGCATCTTGGCGGCGGCCGGCATGGCCATCGCGCCCGATGAGGCAGACGCCTTGGCAGCGGCGGGCGCAGCCGATGCGCTGGCCGAACCACCCGATGGCGCGCTTGCTGCAGCGCTCGCAGATGCACTTGCTGTTGCAGTCGCTTCGGTGTCAATCTTGGCGATGATCTCGCCCGACACCACCGTGCTGCCGTCACCCTTCACGATCTCAATTACCACGCCTTGCGTCGGCGCCGGCAACTCGAGCACCACTTTATCGGTCTCGATATCGATCAGGTTTTCATCGCGGGCAACGGCTTCGCCCACTTTTTTATGCCAGTTCAACAGGG
>JBJTXC010000371.1:0-2882 GCA_046082065.1 Burkholderiaceae bacterium | reverse complement strand
TGGACTCCGGCCTTCGCCGGAGTGACGTACTGAACGAATTCGTAATTCGCTAACGCCGATCAACCACGGGCCAAGCGTCACTACCAATGCCAACTGCTTTTTTCAGCGCTTTCAAAATGGCGGTTGCGGGTTCTCGGTTCTCACCAGATACATACTGATCATGCTGGCGAGCGCGCAGATGGTCCAGAAAAAGAAAAATCCGATGGTATACGCTGCAAGTGGCGGCATATCGATGCGCCCGCCGACCAGCATTAAATCGGTAGGATCGAACAAGGAAAAGAACAATCCCTCTGCCAAGATGGCTGACAGAAAGGCGGGCCAGAGTACGGTCATCGCAAGCTTCAGCATTGCTTTATCTCCTTCTGCCCCTGCGCCAATCAAGTTGGCTTTGTTGTAGACCGGGGCTGGTCAATCACCTTGCGTGGGCGGTGTTCGCTACGATTGCATCATCGATTGGATGTCGATATTTCTTTGCTCCGGCCAGGACCAGTTTCCATGCAGGCGCCACTGGCGCTCGGCGTCTTCGAGTTGCACCTGCCAACGCGCTCGCTCAAGCTTCGGCAGCGACACACTAAACGTGCCTGACGAACTCAAGGGCACCACAAACTGATGATCTTTTTTCGGCATGGTTGGGTGCACCAGTAACAGATGAATCGTGCGGGCAGTCTGTGCGCCACCCAATTGACCCAACAGTGTGCCGCTGGCAGCGTCATAGCGCAACTCAGCGAACAGGCCGAGTGTTGCAGCTGTTTGATCTCGGCGCAAATCCTGATTAATGGCTTTGCCCTGTTTATAGTAATCATCGACGACCAGGGTATCGGCACCGGAGAAAGAGATCCACATGGTGATGAAGCCCGCCACCAATACCGCCACAGGGCCAGCCATTAACAGCCAGGGCCAGCGATGGCGATACCACGGTTGCACCGGCTCATTTACAAGTGATTCAGTACCCATACCTTGCATCCTCAACGCGGCACAAAGAATACCGCTTTTTCTTTCACCACGACCGATGGATCATCGACGCTGGTGAGAGTGAAATAAATCTTGTTGGAACCCTTCTCACCTTGCCCGCCCGCCGTTCGAACCGACACCGGTACTGCGCGTGACTCGGTGCTTTAAAGCGCAATTTCGTCGCTACCCTGAATATGTATGGTGGGTATGCCTTCCACCGTCAGTTTGTAGCGATGCGCAGCCTCATCGGTATTCATGATTTGCAAACGATAGACATTTTCAATCATACCGTCTTCAATCTCGCGACCCAAGGCACCACGATCGCGAATCACATCCATCTTGAGCGGCGTACGAGTCAATAGCGTGCCAAAGAACACGCTGACGATAATCATCAAGATCGCACCGTATATCAGCACATGAGGCCGAAATGCATGCCGAAAAATTTGCGCAGAATTCCAGCGGTAGCGCATGGCATGATCCGTCCAATACCGTACCAGGCCACGCGGCATACCGATCTTGTCCATCACCCGGTTACAAGCGTCGACACATGCACCACAGCCTATACATTCGTACTGTAGTCCATTACGTATGTCGATCCCGGTCGGGCAGACTTGTACCCACATCGAGTAATCGATGCAATCGCTCAAGGCCTGTGAGGCGGCGCTATCGGCCTTGCTACGCGCACCCCTAGGCTCACCGCGCTCTTTGTCGTAAGTGATGATGAGCGAATCTTTATCGAACATCGCACTTTGAAAGCGCGCAGAAGGGCACAGGTACTTACACACCTGCTCACGCATCCACCCAGCGTTACCGTAGGTTGCAAAGCTGTAGAACAATACCCAAAACCATTCCCAAGGCCCCAGTGAGAACGTAGCGATCTCCTGCGAGAGTAGATGGATGGGCGTGAAATAGCCTACGAAAGTAAAACCGGTCCAAAGCGCAAAGCCCATCCACACCAGATGCTTCGCCGTTTTGCGCGTAAATTTTTGTACCGACATCGGCTGCCGATCGAGCCGCATTCGAGCGCTACGATCGCCTTCGATCTTGCGCTCGAACCACATGAAGATTTCGGTATATACCGTTTGCGGACAGGCGAAGCCGCACCAGACTCGCCCGAAAATCGCTGTGAATAAAAATAGTGAATAGGCGCAGACAATCAGCAGCGCCGCCAGGTAGATGAAGTCTTGCGGCCACAGTACGATGCCGAAAATATTAAATTTTCGCGCGGCCAGATCGAACAATACTGCTTGGCGGCCATTCCACTGCAGCCACGGAAAGCCGTAAAACACGAGCTGCGTCAGCCAGACAAAAAACCAGCGCACGCTCGCGTATCGACCCTGAATCTCGCGCGGATAGATCTCCTGCCGCGCTTGATACATATGAATGACAGCGACGTCTGATGACTGATTTTCCATCAGTTATTCCAAACTCGGAAAGAATCGGTATTTTTTGTAAAGCTGCGATTCATTCAAATTCCGTTACTCCGCGAGTAGGCTAAGCAGGCAGCAGCTACTTTGTAGTCGCCGCGTTACTTTGATTATTCGACAAGCGCCAAACATACGCCGCCAGCAAATGTACCTTGGCCTCTCCAAGAAACTCGTCGAATGCGGGCATGACATTGTTTCTACCCAAGCGTATGGTCTCCATGATCGTGGCCACGCTGCCACCGTACAGCCAAGTCTTGTCGGTGAGATTCGGCGCACCCATGGCCGCCATACCTTTACCATCGGCGCCATGGCAAGCGGCACAAACCGCAAACTTCTCCCGACCCGCATTAGCCTTGATTGAATCATGTGCCGATCCAGATAACGACAGCACGTAATGGGCAACTGACTCGATATCTTTTTCCGAGCCCACCGCCGCACCCATGGCGGGCATCTGTCCGTGCCGACCTTTCAGGATAGAGAGCTTGATGGTCTCGGGATCGCCAC
>JBJTXC010000370.1:0-3779 GCA_046082065.1 Burkholderiaceae bacterium | reverse complement strand
ACGCTGCCTGGCCGCGGAATGGGGGCTGGGGGGCTGCATCCGATCACGCTCACCATTGCGCGGATCGAGGCCATCTTTCACTCCATCGGGTTTGACGTGGCAGAGGGGCCCGAGATCGAGGAAGATTTTTTCAATTTCACTGCGTTGAACACGCCGGAAAACCATCCTGCGCGTTCGATGCACGACACCTTTTACGTCGAGGGCGGCTTGCTGTTGCGAACGCATACGTCGCCGGTTCAGGTGCGCTATGCACGCATGCATCCGCCGCCGATCCGGGTCATCGCACCGGGCAAGACCTATCGTGTTGATTCCGATGCGACGCACTCGCCGATGTTCCATCAGTTCGAAGGTCTGTGGATCGACGAAGACATCAGCTTTGCCGATCTGAAAAGCGTCTACTCCGATTTCCTGCGGCGCTTCTTTGAGACCGACTCGCTCGACGTACGGTTCCGCCCGTCCTACTTCCCATTCACCGAGCCGTCGGCCGAGATCGATATCCGGTTCCCAGATGGCCCGCTCGCCGGGCGTTGGCTCGAGGTTAGCGGGTCGGGGCAGGTCCATCCCAATGTGGTTCGCAACTTTGGCCTTGACTCGGAGCGATGGGTCGGGTTCGCTTTCGGATCAGGCATTGAGCGCCTGGCCATGCTGCGGTACGGCATTGGTGACCTGCGGCTCTTTTATGAAAACGATCTGCGCTTCCTGCAGCAGTTCAACCGATAGGATTTTCGCGAATGCGCGTTCCCGAGAGCTGGCTGCGCAGTTTCGTCGCCACTGACTGGTCAGCCCAAACCATTGCCGAGCGGCTAACCATGGCCGGACTCGAAGTTGAGGAATCCGCCACCGCTGCGCCGCCGTTCGATCGCGTGGTGGTCGCACAGGTTCGTTCTGTCAAACAGCATCCGAACGCCGATCGGCTCAGGGTGTGCGAAGTCGATACGGGCGGCGCAACGTCGACCATCGTATGCGGCGCGCCCAACGTTGCCGAGGGCATGCGCGTGCCTTGCGCGCTGCCCGGAGCAGTTCTGCCCGGCGGATTGACGATCAAGCCTACGGTCATGCGCGGCGTCGAAAGCCAGGGCATGTTGTGCTCAGCGCGCGAACTGGGTCTTTCGGAAGACCACGCCGGCCTGCTCGCGCTCGATGGTGATGCGCCGGTAGGCCAGTCGCTGCGCGACTGGCTTGAGCTGAACGAAACCGTGTGGCTGCTCAAACTGACACCGAACCTCGCCCACTGCATGAGCATGATCGGCGTGGCTCGTGAAGTGGCTGCGCTGTCGGGAGCCACCCTTCATGAGCCCGAGTTCATTCCGGTACCGGTCACCCTCGCAGATCGGCTGCCGGTTCAGATCGCAGCGCCCGATCTTTGCGGTCGCTTTTCCGGGCGAATCATTCGCGGCGTCAATGCGCGCGCAGCCACGCCAGGCTGGATGCGTCGCAGGCTGGAGCGGGCAGGGCAGCGAAGCGTGTCTGCACTGGTCGATATCTCCAACTACGTGATGCTTGAATTGGGACGGCCGACCCATGTATTCGACCTCGACAAAATTCACGGCAGCCTCGACGTTCGTTGGGCGCGTGCAGGTGAGCAGCTCAAGCTGTTAAATGGCAATACCGTCACGCTTGATGATTGGGTGGGCGTGATCGCCGACGACACCGGCGCGGAGGCAATGGCCGGCATCATGGGGGGTGACGCCACTGCAGTCACACTCGACACCACCAACATTTATCTCGAAGCCGCGTTTTGGTGGCCTGGTGCGATTCAGGGCAGGGCGCGTCGATTCAATTTCTCGACGGATGCAGCACACCGTTTCGAACGCGGCGTTGATTTCGCAACGACGGTTGAACACATCGAGCGTATCACTGCGCTGATCGTCGAGATCTGTGGTGTGCCGGGGCAAACCCAAGTGGGGCAGGTGGATGATCAGATCACTGCACTACCAAAACGCGAACCGGTGGGCTTGCGAGTATCACGTGCCGCAAAAATTATTGGTATCCCCTTGGCGTCGCAACAGGTGGCGGATATTTTTACGCGCCTTGGCTTGCCCTTTACTCAAACAGACGATCATTTTTTGGTCACCGCCCCCAGCTATCGCTTTGATATCGAGATTGAAGAAGATCTCATCGAAGAGATTGCAAGAGTTCACGGCTTCGACAACATTCCAGCGTTAGCGCCGGTATCTGCCAATCAAATTCGCCTGGCGCCCGAGCATGTGCGCTCGCTATTCACCGTGCGCCGGCAGCTGGCCGATCTGGATTTTCAAGAAGTGGTGAATTACAGCTTCATCGATGAGACTGCCGAGCATAGTTTCGGCGTGGCTGATCCGATCAAACTGCTCAACCCGATCGCGAGCCAAATGAGCGTAATGCGCTCGCAATTGCTCAGTGGTTTGGTGGCGAACGTGCGCTACAACCTCAACCGCAAGGCAAGCCGCGTTCGTGTGTTCGAGATTGGTGCGGTGTTTAGTAAAGACGCTGGCGTGGCAGACGGCCCGTTGTCGGTGGCAGGTATTGCGCAGCCCAAGCGGCTAGCCGCATTGGCCTACGGCCCGGTCGCCGATGAGCAGTGGGGGCAAGCCGCGCGTGCTGTCGATTTTTTTGATCTGAAAGCCGATCTTGAGGCTTTGTTTGCACCGCAGACCGTGCGCTTTGAGGCCAGCCCGCACCGTGCATTGCACCCGGGCCGCTCGGCCGCCGTGCTGCTGAATGGCGAACACGTGGGTGTGATGGGTGAATTACATCCCGCACTGGTGCAGTCACTTGAGTTGCCGCAGGCGCCCGTCATGTTTGAAGTAGATGCCGCTGCGCTGCAGCAGCGACAGTTGCCGGTGTACCAAGCCTTGTCCAAATTTCCGCCGGTGATGCGCGATCTCGCGCTATTAGTTGATCAAACAGTTTTGGTGCAGTCATTACTAGACACCATGCACCAGACTGTGGCGTCGAATGCCGTGTGTCGAATCATGCAACATATTGTTTTATTTGATGAATATCGCGGTAAAGGGCTGCCTGAAGGGCAAAAAAGTCTTGCCTTCCGGGTGACCATGCAAGATACTCAAAGCACCCTGCAGGACGAATCGGTTGACGCGGCGATGGCAGCGCTAGCCGAGGCTGTTCACCAGAAGCATGGCGCAACCATAAGAAAATAAGCAGCCATTTCGGTTATCCCGAACATGATGAACCACACCAATCCCGCAGAAGTTGAATCCGTCGTCGCCGCTGATCTTGATCGAGCGATCGAGGCCGATCAGGCACGCGTTGGCGCAGAAAAAGAACTACCCACGCTCACCAAAGCTGAATTGGCAGAGTTATTGTTCGAGCAGGTTGGCCTCAACAAGCGTGAAGCCAAGGACATGGTCGACACATTTTTTGGCGAGATCCGCGACGCGCTTGAGCGAGGCGAGTCGGTCAAATTGTCTGGCTTTGGCAATTTTCAGTTACGCGACAAGCCGCAACGGCCCGGGCGCAATCCCAAGACTGGCGAAGAAATTCCCATCAGCGCGCGCCGCGTCGTGACCTTCCATGCCAGCCAAAAGCTCAAGGCGCAAGTTGATTCGTCCGGCGTTCGCGCGGCCAAACAACCGGTCTGACTAAGCCGCAATGAACGAACGCGCTGCCAAGCCGGTCCTGGCACCTCTGCCACCGATTCCGCCCAAGCGCTACTTTACGATCGGCGAGGTCAGCGAATTGTGCGGCGTTAAGCCGCATGTGCTGCGCTACTGGGAACAGGAGTTCACTCAGCTCAAACCCGTCAAGCGCCGCGGTAATCGTCGCTACTACCAGCACCA
>JBJTXC010000369.1:0-2351 GCA_046082065.1 Burkholderiaceae bacterium | reverse complement strand
AAACCCGCTCCATGCGCAGTAAAGAAGATGCGATGGATTATCGCTACTTCCCTGACCCTGATCTGCCGCCACTGATGATTGCGCAGGAATGGATAGATCATGTAAAAGCGTCGTTGCCCGAGCTGCCAGGCGCCATGCGCGATCGCTTCGTCAGAGACTATGGCTTGCCAGAATATGACGCAATGGTGCTCACGCAATCAAAAGCAATGGCTGCTTATTTTGAAGCGGTGGTCACAACAGCTGGCAAGGAGCAAGCAAAGCCCGCAGCCAACTGGATGATGGGCGATGTGGCATCGACACTCAATCGCGAGGGTATCGACATCAGCGAATCGCCGGTGAGTGCAGCGCAGTTATCGCTGCTGTTGAAACGGATTGCCGATGGCACGATCTCGAACAAGATCGCGAAGGAAGTGTTTGCTGCGATGTGGGAAGTAAAGTCGTCGTCGGCCACACTCGCTGATGAGATCATCGAATCCAAGGGATTGAAACAAATCTCCGACACCGGTGCGCTGGAAAAAATCGTCGATGAAGTACTGGCGGCCAATGCCAAGTCGGTCGAAGAATACAGAGCAGGCAAAGAAAAGGCTTTTAATGCGCTGATTGGTCAGGCGATGAAAGCAACCCAAGGCAAGGCGAATCCGGCGCAGCTCACTGAATTATTGAAGCAGAAATTAAGCTGAAGCGCCGCCCAGCAGTCACTATGCAACCCCGTAGCGCTCGCGATACGCCGCCACCGCCGGCTTGAACTGGGCCAACTCCGCGCTGGCACCCGGGCCCGAAAGATAGGCAAACAAGTCATTCAGATTGGCGATAGCAATCACCGGGATGCCATAGTTTTGCTCAACCTCCTGCACCGCCGATACAGCGGATAACCCGCCCGCCACATCAGTCGCGCCGCTCTTTTCCATACGATCAAGTGCGATCAGCACAGCGCAGGGCGTCGCACCGTGATCGCGAATCAGCTGCACTGATTCGCGTACCGAGGTGCCGGCTGAGATGACGTCATCAATAATCACTACGCGGCCTTGCAGCTTGGCGCCGACGATGGTGCCACCTTCGCCATGATCTTTGGCTTCTTTACGGTTGTATGCAAACGGCACATTACGACTCTCGGCCGCTAACGCCACTGCGGTGGCCGAGGCCAGGGTAATGCCTTTGTAAGCCGGGCCGAACAGTATGTCGAAGCCTACACCTGATTCAATCAGCGTTTTTGCATAAAACTGTGCCAACTTGCCCAGCCCCACGCCATCGTTAAACAAGCCCGCATTAAAAAAATAAGGCGATTGGCGCCCTGCTTTAGTAACAAACTCGCCGAAGCGAAGCACGCCGGCATGAACTGAAAATTCTATGAATTGCTGACGAAGCTGACTCATACCCGACCTCGGTGTTTCAATCGTCGCATTGTAGCTTGACTGAATAAAGCAACGAGATGCAGCAACTGAGCGCTGTGATTGTTTGCGCTATGCTGTCAAGCTCAAGACACAAAAGATAAATCTCGTGATGAAAATTATTTCGGCAAATTTGAACGGCATACGTTCGGCCGCTAAAAAGCATTTTTTTGAGTGGCTGGCGAAGCAAGATCCCGATTTCGTTTGCGTGCAAGAGCTGAAAGCACAGCAAGCCGATATGACCCCGGCGTTCTTGTCGCCACACGGCTTATTTGGTCAATTCCATTATGCGGAGAAAAAAGGCTATTCAGGTACAGGCGTTTATAGCCGCATCAAACCGAGTAAAGTCATGACAGGCTTTGGCAATCAAGAATTCGATGCGGAAGGTCGCTATGTGCAGTGCGATTTCGATAAGCTGTCGGTGATTTCTCTTTACAGCCCGTCCGGCTCATCGAGCGATGAGCGGCAACAAGCGAAATTTCGCTTCATGGATGTATTTCTGCCGCATTTGGAAGCACTGAAAAAATCCGGACGCGAAATCGTGATTTGTGGTGATTGGAACATCGCGCATAAAGAAATCGATTTGAAGAACTGGAAAAGCAACCAAAAGAATTCCGGCTTCCTGCCTGAAGAACGCGCCTGGATGACCAAGTTGTTTGATGAATCAGGCTGGTGTGATGTGTACCGACATCTTCATCCTGACAGCACCGAGGAGGCTTACACTTGGTGGAGTAATCGCGGCCAGGCGTGGGCAAATAATGTGGGATGGCGGATTGATTATCAGGTTGCGACGCCGGCGATTGCGCTCACGGCAAAAACTGCGTCAGTCTATAAAGCGGAGCGATTTTCGGATCATGCGCCGTTAGTCATCGAATACGACTGGCCAATTAAATAGGCTTTACGCGCCCCTGCCGCTGGATGGTTCACTCCACGGCGCGATTTTCGGTAGCAACAACATACCGG
>JBJTXC010000368.1:0-3471 GCA_046082065.1 Burkholderiaceae bacterium | reverse complement strand
CAAGAATTGGCACTCAATTTGCATATCAATGATGACAAAAGGAGTGCACAGTATGTTGAAAGCTATCAATCATCAATCTCATCAATCGCATCAAAGGCATGTATCCATCACACGATTGCATGCAAACTTGCGGCGTGATCTTTGTAATATTGCTGCGCCACGTATCAAGACAAAGCGATCTGTACGTAGCGTCTTTACCAATGAAAAAAATTCAGCACTCACTGACTCAAGCCATCAGTTGTTTGAGTGGGCCAAAGCGCGCACCAATGCGATGCAGGTTGATGTTGAGAAGCTGGACGACAATCCGCGCGCCACAGATACCGCATTGCTACCACCGTGGCGGTCAGTGCTGGTTCCAAGCGCTCGAATCGAATCGCTCAAAACTTTTCAATACTACTACTGCTCACCATCGATACGAATGTGGAATATTGGCTATGGACGCGCGGTGACGAATTGCAATATGTATGACATTAACCCCGGCGCGATTGACGCTGAACGAATTTCCCGTAGGCCGGGAGAGGGTCGCTTCGTTGATGTTGCTCGTGGCGCGTATGGCAATCGAAATTTCAAATACCTTTGGGCAATCGATCACGCGGGCATGCATATCGCCCGTGAGATGACCCCGTGCAAGATGAGTTCACGCGGCATCATTACCCATTCGATTTTGGTTGATCGAGCCATCATTGGTGGCGAAATCTTCTTCGACATCGATGACCCGAACAAAGTTTTCGTGAATTTTGGTTCGGCCCGTCTTCCCATACGAAATATCGGCGAAGCGGAACACACGGCGGAATTTTTGCTGGCACTAGACTATCGCACGGTGGTCGCGATGATCCCAAATCGAGATTTGGAGCAGTCACCGTATGGCATGGCGGATCGCTATGGGCCTCACACCCAAAACATGATATTTCGTTGCGAGGAGTGATCTACAAGACAATGACGATTTAGAACCTGTTTCTTCAGGCCGATGGCGAAGGTTGCGAACGCCGCAAGCCGCCAAACGAAACAGGTTCTTACTCGTCGATGACGCGCTCGATCGCTAATCCAATTGAAAAAACTTTAGCATCGGCCATGGCGGGCGCACCAATCATCAAACCCACGGGTAAATCGCCGGCACGATGGCAGGGTACCGACAAAGCACACCCATCGAGCAGATTGATCAGCGACGGGTTTCTGAGCAACTGACGGTTAACATTGAAGAATGTCTCTTCTGAAGCGAGCAAAGCCTCGATGCGGGGCGCAACGATAGGCACGGTGGGCATCAGCATCGCATCAAAGCCAGTCATGGCTTGCTCGACACGCGAGATCCAGTCGGCGCGTGCGGTCAATAGCTGCTGGAAATCTTGTTCGGTATATTTTTCGCCAGCGCGAATGCGCGTGGCGACCAGGCTGTCGTATTGATCGGCGTGCGTAGCGAGCAACTTGTGATGCCAGCGCCAGGATTCAATCTGCGGGAAGCGATTAATGTCACGCGCTTCGCCAAACATTTTCATCGGTACTTCAACCAAGGTGGCGCCCGCGGCCGAGAGCTTGGAAAGGGTGGCGGTGAAGGCGCGCGCGACGGTGTCGTCGATATCCTCCATCACTAAATCTTCAGGCACCGCAAATTTCAGCCCGGATAGTGACACCTCGTCCACCGTCAGAGGATGATCCGCGATCAGGCCATCAACCAGCAAACAATCCGTCACGCTGCGTGTGATCGGGCCAATGGAATCGAGTACCGGGGCCAGTGGCAACGCGCCGGTAGTTGGTACTCGGCGCATGGTGGGTTTGAATCCGACCAAACCGCACAACGCGGCCGGGATGCGCACCGAGCCCCCCGTATCTGAACCAAGGGCAGCCACACAAATACCGGCGCCGACTGACGCCGCCGCGCCAGAGGAAGAACCGCCGGTGATGCGGCTGGGATCAAGCGGGTTGGCCGGTGTGCCGTAGTGCGGGTTGATGCCCACGCCCGAAAAGCCGAACTCGGTCATGTTGGTCTTGCCAATGATGGCAGCGCCGGCCTCTCTGAGCCGAGCAACTACGGTGGCGTCGCTGGCTGCAGCCGCTTGACCCTCTAACACCACGGAGCCGGCCATCGTGGTTTCGCCGGCCACATCCAGCAAATCTTTTACCGATACCGGCAGGCCGGCGAGCGGCGACTGCGGCTGACGCGACATGCGCATCACATCCGCATGCGCAGCAGTTTTGAGCGCCTCATCGCGATAAATACGGGTGAACACAGATTCCGACTGCTCGGCAAGATCGAGACTGGTATGCACAAGCTCGTAACGGTTCTGATCGTTGAATGAAGCGATATCCATCAGGGCCACGGTCGAATGTAGGAATGGCCAAGATAGCACGTTGGGGCAAGCCTGCGGCAGCCGTTTATGCGGGGTCGGCAAGGTATAATTTTGCAATTCGACTCACCCGCGCGAAAGGCCCTGAAAACTCAAGGCCTCGACGCTCCGGATACACCTTCTCTGCCATGCTCATCCTTCCGGGCTCGAATGCCCTGTCCGCGTTTCGTGTTCAGCGTCTGTTAACACAACTGAAAGAAATTGAGCCGGCCATCAGCGCTGTCAGCGGGCGGTTCTTGCATTTTGTGGATAGCGCGATTGCGTTCACCGAGCAAGATACGCAGCAGTTAAGCGCAATGCTCACCTACGGCGAGCCGTTCGAAGGCCAGATTGAGGGTGAGCAATTTATCGTACTGCCACGCTTTGGCACGATATCGCCCTGGGCGAGCAAAGCAACAGACATTGCGCACAACTGCGGCATGGCGCAGATCCACCGTATCGAGCGCGGCATTGCTTATGGTGCGCAACTCAAATCCGGTTTGCTGGGCAAGGCCAAGGCGCTGGATAGCGACAAAGCCAATGCGGTCGCTGCGCTACTGCACGACCGCATGACCGAAACCGTGGTTCGAAAGCCCGACCAGGCGCAAGCACTGTTTGATGCGCTGTCACCGCAACCCCTGGCCTTCATCGACATCGTCAGCGGTGGTCGAAATGCACTCACCGACGCCAACCTGACATTGGGGCTGGCGTTATCGGACGATGAGATTGACTATCTGCTTGATGCGTTTACCCAGGCGGGTCGTAATCCGACCGATGTTGAGTTGATGATGTTCGCGCAAGCGAATAGTGAGCATTGCCGGCACAAGATTTTTAATGCCGATTGGACCATCGACGGTGAGCCGCAACAGCGCTCCCTGTTCTCGATGATCAAGCACACACATCAGCAGCAGCCCAAGGGCACCGTCGTCGCGTACGCAGACAATGCGTCCATCATTGAAGGCGCCAGCGCTATGCGTTTTTATCCGCGCGCCGATCAGGGTATGGCCTATCAGCCCTCGCAAGAGCTGACGCATATTCTGATGAAGGTAGAAACGCATAACCACCCCACGGCCATCTCGCCATTTCCGGGCGCTTCGACGGGTGCTGGCGGTGAAATACGCGATGAAGGTGCCACCGGGCGTGGTGCCAA
>JBJTXC010000367.1:0-4218 GCA_046082065.1 Burkholderiaceae bacterium | reverse complement strand
GTGTAATGATTTGCCCACCACCCGGAAAATCAGGGCCGGGGATCAATTCCATCAACGCGTCATGCGATAGCTTGGGGTTCTTGATGAGTGCAACTGCTGCTTCGGCTACCTCAGTCAGGTTATGCGATGGGATTTCCGTGGCGAGACCCACCGCAATGCCTGATGCGCCATTCAACAGTACAAACGGCAGCCGCCCAGGCAATAGCTTGGGCTCTTCGCTCGAGCCGTCGTAGTTGGGCACAAAATCAACCGTACCCATATCAATCTCATCGAGCAACAGACGCGAGATCGGTGTCAGTCTCGCCTCGGTGTAGCGCATCGCCGCAGCGCCATCACCGTCACGCGAACCAAAATTGCCCTGGCCATCGACCAGCGGGTAGCGCAGCGCAAAGCTTTGTGCCATTCGCACCATGGCGTCGTATACCGACTGATCACCATGCGGATGGAGCTTGCCGAGTACGTCGCCTACGACAGCAGCAGATTTACGCGGCTTGGCAGCAGGATCAAGTCGCAACTGATCCATCGCATACAAAATTCTTCGCTGTACCGGCTTTTGGCCATCGCATACATCAGGCAGTGCGCGGCCTTTGACCACCGAGATCGCGTAATCAAGATACGCACGCTCGGCGAAGGTAGCCAGCGTCAGTGATTCACCGCTCTCATCGGCGGCAGATTCGAACAGATTGATTTGGTCAGTCATACGTTGATCAATTCTTGAATATGCTAAATGTCAGCTTCAACTTCATTGCCATGTTCTTCCAACCAGGCGCGTCTTGCCGCCGCCTCACCCTTGCCCATCAGCATAGTGAAGCGCTGCTCGGAGGCTTTCATGTCGAGTTCGCCCAAGGCCACCGGCAGCAAGCGACGCGTATCTGGATTCATGGTGGTTTCCCACAATTGATCAGCACTCATCTCGCCCAATCCCTTGAAGCGAGCGATATTCCATGCGCCGTCTTTGACGCCATCTTTACGTAGCTTGTCTTCAATCGCTTCAAGTTCACCATCATCCAGCGCATAGATTTTCTGCGCCGGTTTTTTACCGCGAGCGGGCGCATCAACCCGGTACAGTGGTGGTCGCGCGATATGGATATGTCCGCGCTCGATCAGCTTGGGGAAGTGCCGGAAGAATAGCGTCAGTAAAAGCACCTGAATATGCGAGCCATCGACATCCGCGTCCGACAAAATACAAACACGACCGTAGCGCAGGCCAGAGAGATCAGGATTGTCGTTCTTGCTGTGCGGGTCGACGCCAATCGCGACTGCAATATCATGAATCTCGTTATTGGCAAATAATCGATCACGCTCGGTTTCCCACGCATTCAGCACCTTGCCGCGTAATGGAAGAATGGCTTGAAACTCTTTGTCACGGCCCATCTTGGCTGAGCCACCTGCAGAATCACCTTCGACCAGAAAGATTTCATTGCGCGTGATGTCTGTCGATTCACAGTCGGTCAGCTTACCGGGCAATACAGCGACCCCAGATGATTTTCGCTTCTCGACTTTTTGCGCCGACTTCAGGCGGCTCTGCGCCTGGCGTATCACGAGTTCGGCCAACTTGCGCCCGTAATCGACGTGTTGATTCAGCCATAACTCCAATGCACCACGCGTGTAGCCGGCCACCAGCCTGACTGCATCGCGCGAGTTGAGTTTTTCCTTGATCTGACCTTGGAATTGCGGGTCAAGCACTTTGGCAGACAGCACGAATGACGTTCGTGCAAACACATCCTCCGGCAGTAATTTCACGCCTTTGGGTAGTAGCGAGTGCAATTCAACAAAACTTTTTACAGCCCCAAACAAGCCCTCACGCAAGCCGGATTCATGCGTGCCGCCTGCAGGTGTAGGGATTAGATTCACGTATGACTCGCGAACTACATTACCTTCTTCAGTCCATGCAACGACCCATGCCGCGCCTTCACCCTCGGCAAAACCATCGGCATCGGCAGTCGCGTATTGCTCACCTTCGAAAAAAGGAATCAGCGTCTGGCCACCACCGCTTTGAGATAGTGCCTCATTCAAATAACCACGCAGCCCTTGTTCATACAGCCAAGACTGGGTATCACCCATTTTTGCGTGAGTAAGCGAGACTTTGACACCAGGCAGCAGCACCGCTTTGGATCGCAGTAGTCGCTGTAACTCGGCCAGCGGAATTTGCGCCGAATCGAAATATTTAGCATTCGGCCAGACTGTCACACGGGTGCCGGATTTTTTATCGTCTTTGGCTGCGCTGCGTGATTTCAGCTTTTGTGTGACATCGCCGTTAGCAAACTGAATGGTATGGACACCGTTACCCTTGTCATCTTTGCGCCAGACGGTGATATCCAACTTTGAAGACAGTGCATTGGTTACCGACACACCGACACCGTGCAGGCCACCCGAGAAAGCGTAGGCCCCACCCGAGCCTTTATCGAATTTGCCACCGGCGTGCAGGCGGGTGAAAACAATTTCGACGGTGGATACTTTTTCTTCCGGATGCAAACCGACCGGTATGCCGCGGCCATCATCCTCGACGCTGACGCTTCCATCAGTATTCAGCGTCACTTCGATATGCTTACAGTAACCACCGAGCGCTTCATCTGATGCGTTATCAATCACTTCTTGAATGATATGGAGCGGGTTTTCGGTCCGCGTATACATACCGGGGCGTTGTTTGACCGGCTCGAGGCCTTTGAGGACGCGAATCGACGATTCGCTGTAGTCGCTTTTTCGGGTTGCCATGCGTGATATCGAATGCCAGTTTGCTAAGGAATGCCGCCGAGGCAGGCAAAAACTGTCGCATTCTAATGAATATCAGCTACCGCAGCGAATAAATACTTCGAATAGGTATTGGCAAAGGTACTGGCAAAAGTAGCTGGCGCTTGAGCGAATCAAGCGCGGGAGGGGTGTTGACCTAATGTGAGCGGTGGATCGCTACATAGGCGGCCGGGTCTTGCTGAACCGAGGTGGCCAGCAACTCGAGCAGCGCGGGATCATGCAGTCCAGCCTCGGCGGTTGCTTGGTCGACTGGAATGTCAAGCTCATACAAAGCCGCACCACCACAGGGAACTGACAGTACATAGTGTTCGCCCTGCTTGCAGAGTTTGTAGCGCCATGATTTTTCATCGAGGATGATTTTTTCCATCGAATGCTCCTTGTGTCTCAAATATCCGGGTCGGTGTAGAGGCAGTGCCTTACTTAGTCGCCGGGCGTGAAAGAGTTCATGCTGACCTTATCCAGCGGGATTTGATCACACACCGCTTCCGGTAATCCATTGGGTAGATAGCCGCCTGGCATCCAGTATTTGTTGGCGCCAGCCTCATTGCCCGAAGCCATGCGCAGGTTCGGGATGTCATTGATCGTGACTCGAATAATCTCCTGACCCGCCCAGGCGCCTGCAGGGATGCCGAGCTCAGCCTCGCCTGCTGCAAACGTTGATTTTTTGCTGAGTTGCTTTTCAATTCGATCACCGATGTCTTTCGGGATCAGGAATTGCCCATCTTTTCGGCCGATACCGTTCTTGCAGAAGTTATCGAAGGCATAGCGTGTCAAAAATAGGCATGGTTTATCACTGAACATCGATAAATGTTTACCAATGGCGGATGCTGTCAAGGAAGTCGTTGGGTTAGGGCGATTGTATTTACGAACCGTGACGTCCACTGAGCGTCCCGCATTCGTGCCGTCTTTCTCCTTGATTTTTATGGTTTGCGTTTCGGTGGTGTAGCTATCGCGAATTTGCTCGAATCGTTTCAGATTTTCGGGGCTGAGGGTGTGCAGCGTGGCCGGTGATAAATCATCAGGCAGGAAGCTCAGCATCGTTTGATCAGCGCCACCATCGATAAACTGGCTATTCCGCAGCGCGGGCGACGGGCCCATGTAGAGTGGATTCCGATCGTTTGATAACCAATCTGCTGGCGCATGATTGGCTGGTAGGACAGATTGCTTCTCGGCAGGTATCAGGTCTTGCTCGGTCAGCGCGCTATGGTTGGTTTTTGAAATGTCCGCTGTATGAACAGCAGCTTTTGGTTTACTGATTTGTACGTTTTCAAATGTGCTGCTGAAAGTCAGTGGTGGTAACACGAGTGTTCGTGCTGCTAATTCGCGCGTGGGGAGGTTGGCAGATCCTTTGAACAAGGGGCTGTTGCTGGCCTGCTTTGCGGTCAGCATGGTGGTCTGTGTCTGGTTTGGCCCGCTGATCGGTGCTGCATGAGAAGTACGAGTACTTGTTATCGAAGGTAAGTTATT
>JBJTXC010000366.1:0-6889 GCA_046082065.1 Burkholderiaceae bacterium | reverse complement strand
AGATGGTACTGGCGAGATTTTGAAACTCTTCGGTCAGGGTCTTGCGAGCCGCTTCGCTCATTTGCTGAAGTCGCACCAGCTGCTCGTCGGCGTGACGCTGCTGCTCACCAGCGCGTGCGGTTTCAGCCGCCAATTCACGCTGCAATATTGACAACTGTGACCGAAGAGTTTCAAAATCTCGCCAGCACCATCTTGGAAGACAAGTCGCGGCGCTTTAGCGAACAGAACTTGCAGAGTCTCGGGCATGTGCTTGATCCATTCAAAGAGCGGCTGAATGAATTTAAAAAGCGCATCGAGGAAATGCACTATCAGGATGCGCAGCAACAGGCGATGCTGAAATCCGAGCTCGACAGCTTGAAATCGCTCAATCAGCAAATGACTGCTGAGGCACATGATCTGGCGACCGCGCTCAAAGGCCAAGCCAAGAAGCAGGGTAACTGGGGCGAACTCGTTCTGGAAAATGTGCTGGCGAGATCAGGCCTGCAAGAGGGTAAAGATTATCGTCGTGAAGTGAGTTTCAAGGCAGAGGATGGCAAGCAGCGGCCCGACGTCATTGTTTATCTGCCGGATGCCAAGCACTTGATTGTGGATGCCAAAGTATCGCTGAATGCATACACGCGCTATGTCAACGCTGAAGACGAGTTGGACCGCAAGCAAGCCTTGAACGAGCATGTCAAGGCCGTGGGTGACCGCATCAAAGAGCTGGCCGATCGCCGCTACTTTGATTTGGGTGAGTTGAACTCGCCTGAGATGGTATTCATGTTTGTGCCGGTTGAATCCGCATTTGTTGAAGCCCTGCGCGCAGATGAGACGCTTTTTCAGCAAGCGCTGGAGCGCAATGTGCTGGTCGCAACCCCAACCACCTTGCTGACGAGCTTGAATATCGTGCGGCAGCTGTGGCGACTGGAAAAACAAAACGCGCACAGCGCGGCGCTGGCAGAGAGTGCAGGCAAGCTATATCACAAGCTTGCGGTGTTCGTACGTTCGATGGAAGAGTTGGGCAGTAAACTCGACGCAGCGCGCAATAGCTATGCAAAGGCGTATGGTCAGCTGTATCAGGGGCGCGGCAATCTGATCAAGCAAGCCAAAGATTTCGAGCAGCTTGGCGTTGCAGTCAAAGCCGCTTTACCGCAGGATCTGGTGGACAAGGCTGAGCTTGAGCTCGACTTGCTGCCTTATTTAGATCAGGTGAGCAACGAGTTCGCTGAAGACAAATTCACTGAAGAGAAATAAAAAAACGGCTCCATCAGGAGCCGTCTTTTTAAATTCTGCATACAGCCGGTCAGAGACCGGCCTGCGAACCGCAAATTAGCGGTTAGCGATGTACATCGTGATTTCGAAACCGAAACGCAGGTCGGTTGCTGCTGGGGTAGTCCATGCCATGATGATCTCCTTTGGTTTAACAAGATTGTGTGTGGAACACCGCCCAATCCTTCAGGCGGTGGAGCGAATCATGCTCGAACCCCTTTGACCGGGCATCGGTGAATGTCTGAATTGAATCTAATGAAATTCATGAACCGCCCGGCCGCCCGCCTTGGGGGCGGAACCCGGCGCGGGGCGGGCTGATATGATCGCGCCTCGCCAGCCTGCCCAGCCTACGGGGCGTAAATCGCCCCAAAACCAAGATGAATAGCGACGCCGCGACCGCCAATTTTGCAGCGCAGCACCCACTGCCGCGACCGGATGGCTTGAGCCTGCGGGTCAAGATTAACCTGATTTTTTCCGGGCTGACGGTGCTGATATTCGCCGTCCTGATGGCGGTGGAGGTGGCCGGTACGCGGGCCAGCGTGCGCGAAGAGATGGAGGCATCCAGCCGGATCGCGAGCCAGCTACTGGGCCGCATCAGTCATTTTTACGCGCGCAACATAATGCCGGAGTTGGTGGCATTCCTGCGCGATACCGGTCGGGTGCGCGCAAACGATATCCGGCTGTATGACAGCAACGGCGAGCTGTTATACGAATCCCCACCGTCACTGTACAAAGCGGGTCGCGATGCGCCGGCCTGGTACGCCGCATTGGTTCGCCCACCACCTACCGAGCGCAGCATTGAGCTTGATGGCGCGCGGCTGGTGCTGACAGCGAACCCCACGCGCGCAATTCTGGATGGCTGGGATAATCTATTCGACATCCTGTTCTCGCAATTTTTGCTGCTATTGTTGGCCGATCTGGTGTTGTTCTGGCTGGTGGGGCGCTGGCTTGCACCGCTCGAGCGCATTGAGCGCGGCTTGCGTGAAATTGAGCAAGGCGATCATCATGTGCGGCTACCGCCGTTACAGGGCAAAGAAGCGGGCGAGATGGGACGCGCTTTCAATCGGATGGCGCAGGCAGTGGAAGACAACATTCAGGTCAGGCAAGCGAGCGCCGAAGCACAGGCCAGGTTTGATGCACAGCGCGAGTTCACCATGTTGTTACACGCACGCATTGAGGAAGAGCGCGCCGCCATCGCGCGCGAGTTGCATGACGAACTTGGTCAATCATTGACGGCGATTCGTAGCATTGCAAAATCCATGATGCAGCACCCGGATGTGACGGGTGGTCCGCTGGAGCGGCACGCAAAAATGCTGTTTGACACGGCAGGCATGACATCCGACGCGATGCGGCGACTGATACCCAGGTTACGGCCAATTCAGCTTGAAGGTATGGGGCTGGTCGATGCGATACGCGATCTGTTAACTGAAACTCAGCAGAATCATTCGGACGTACGTTTCGAATTGTCAGTGCCACGCGAGGGGCTGCCACAACTCGATGATCAGCTCGAGCTGACGGCTTACCGTATTGTTCAGGAGTCAGTGACCAATGTGGTCAGGCACGCCGGTGCCAGCCGTGCAATGGTCGCGATTGGTGTTGAGGCCGATGCACTGAAGATAACGATCGCCGATAATGGCAAAGGTGCCGAAACCTTGCAGCGAGAGGGTCATTACGGCGTGCGAGGTATGCAGGAGCGCGCTGCTGCATTCAATGGCGATATTGTATTTGGACGTGGCGCGGATGGTGGGTTGGCAGTGCGGGTAACACTACCGCTGACGCTTGGCCACGAGGAATGAAATGAAAAAAGTAATTAACGTGATGCTGGTCGATGATCACGCTGTGGTGCGTTTTGGATTTCGCATGTTGCTGGAGTCGACCGACGACATCAAAGTCGTTGCGGAAGCAGAATCAGCACAGGCCGCCTACCAGCAAATTACAAGTGCAAAACCAGATGTGATCGTGATGGATATTTCGCTCGGCGGCACCATGGGCGTCGAGGCGACGCGCCGCATTGTCGCGCGTGATAAATCTGCCAAGGTACTTGGCCTGTCTTCGCATGAAGACCCTAGCTATGTTCGGTATATGTTGAAGGCAGGCGCTTTGGGTTATCTGTCCAAACGCAGTGCGCCGGACGAGTTGATTCATGCAATACGTCAGGTTGCCGAGGGGCGCATGTATATCGAAGCCAGCCTGTCGCAGCGCATGGCATTAGAAGAATTCAACGGTGAAAAAAGCCCGATCGAAGTACTGTCCGAGCGCGAGTTTGGGGTATTCATCCAACTGGCCAAAGGCTTGTCAGTCAACCAGATCGCTGAGTTGCTGACGATCTCGCCCCGCACAGTTGGCACGCATTTATATAACGTGAAGCAAAAACTGGGCGCAGCTAATCAGGCTGAGCTCACGCTGATTGCAGTGCGGCACGGGTTGATCGAAACCTGACGCTTCTTTTTAGGACGTTGCCGCGCCAGGCACCATAGGCGGTAACCGGCGGCATCGGTGCCGTGCTTCTACCAAGCCAGTATTTCTCCGGATTGAAATTACCCTCGATCGGTGTAGTACACCGGCGATGCATTGATGTGAATGCAGCGCGTCATTCGAGTGGCAGACTAGACGCATCCGCTGTTTATCAAGCACCGCTGGTGCCGAGCGACCCCGATGCGACCGATAGGCTCTTCCGTCACAGCCTCTACTGCTCAAACACCCACGCAGCCGAGTGGTGAGAACCTGGCTGATCGTGAGCTGTTGATCGACATTGATTTTTTCGATGCCCAAGGGCGGTGGAATCCCACCCATGTGGTGTTCTGCGCGGCCGAAGATAAAACTCGTGCCAACAGTTTATGGACGCGTTGCTTCCGGGGATTCATGGCATTACATGGAAAACTTTGGGCAAAAAATTATTTGAATAGTCACTTTCAAAACAAGCCAGAGGCAAAAAAATTGCTGCGAACGATACAAGAAACAGGTGTCGTGGATAACAAAACATTTCGCGAGACGGTCGCCCACTGCACGCTGCTGTACCAAGATCTTGAAAAAGTGGCGGCGAGCGAAGTGTGCGGCCAAAATCGAATCATGCCTGCCTCGCCTATCCGAGATATTGAGCAACTGGTCGCACAACACTTTTTAAAAATAAATTGGTCTACAGAGGCAAGCGAAGAATTTTTTGAGCGACTAACGCTGCCTACCGCAAAGAATATTGCAGGGCTTATAAAAAAACTCAAGATTGAAGAGCGTAATGATCCGCTGGTTGATCAAATTGCCGGCTTGATGGAAAAATTCCAAGCCTGGTTAGATCAATCCGAAAGTAAGTTTGAGGGCAGAAAAAAAATGTTAGATCAATCCGATATTTTTGATGAAAAAATTTCCAAAGAAAAAAATCAATACCGATCAAACATATGCAATCTAATCATTGATGCGATCAAAAAATACCGATCCAAGCGTGAGGCACAGGAGCCGACTGCGTCTTTGTTAGAGGCATTGGATAAAGAGAAAGACTACTGGATTGCTAAAGGATATTTTCAAACCTCCTTCATTGGGCACCTCGAAGAGTCTGGTTTATTAGACTATCTTCGACGCGGCATGGATGGTCTTGATGAAGATTTTGACTTCAACATAGCCGAGAGAATTATCAATCTGCCAGCTGATCGCCTTCGTGATCAAGCCAGTTTTTTGAGTAACGAAGAATTCTTGCTCCTGCAGAAACGTTTTAAACAGCTAAAAACAGAGCTTCCCAGGCTGAAAGCTGGCGCTGAACGCAACGCAGCAGTCTCAGAATAGATGCCAGCTTCAAAGGCAGACCGATGACTTATGTATGCACGGCGAGCGCAAAGATCCGTGTCCGATTCAAGTAATGACTAATGGAGTAACTATGAATAAGCATTTATTCGTTGTATGCCTGATCTTGCTTGGCATTCGATCATTTGCTCACGCTGACCCAAATATTCAATGGGGAATCACGATCTCGTCGGGCGGTATGCCACCGCCCGCCGTCCGCTACGAGCCGCCACCGCCGCCGCGTCCGTCGCATGTCTGGGTGCAGGGCTATTGGGCCTGGGACGGCAATGACTATCGCTGGGTGCCGGGCCGTTGGGAACGCGCGCGGGTAGGCTATGTCTATGTCCAACCCGCATGGAGACAAAGTCCGGAGGGCTGGGAATTCAGGCAGGGTGGTTGGCAAGACGGCGACGGGTTACGACGCGATCGCGACGAGGGGCCCGGTCGGGGGCATTGCCCGCCCGGACACAGGAAAAAGGGAGATTGTTAGTACTGGCTTTGCAAGCGCAGTCAACGCCGCAAGCGACGTGATGATCCAGGTTGTTAGTGCAAGTGCCGCTTGAGATAGGCACTGATCTGTCTCGGTGCATAGCTCGATATGTCGCTATCAAACTGCTTCACGATCCGTTTGCCAACTTGATCAGAAAATTGTTTACGTAACATGCCGAGAAAGGTGGGTGGTGCAATCACGACCAAACTTTCATAGCGATGGGCTGCGTAGCCCTGATCTAAAAAGCTTGCCAGTTGATGAGAAAATTTTTCTTCATCATGAACCGTCTTGGTGACCAAGGGCTCAGCTGTATGCGAGCGCTGTCGATTGCCCTTGCCACAGAACCGACCACGGGCGTCGTGATGCAGTTCAGCCTCAGAGAATCTACCTTCTGGATTGAGTAAATCCTCGACCTCGTTCAATTTATCCAAGTTGCCTTCGGTCTCAAATATTCTGGCACGCGTTCTGTCAGCAACGATGACCCACTGCTTTGCCATTGAGATAGCTCCCGATTTCAGATGTAGCAGGTTCGACCTTGAGGCGGGCAATCTGTTCACGTCATCTACGGTGTTCACATCATCTTTTGAAAATGATGTTCGATCTCGCTCAGTTAGCTTGCGTAAGCTCAAGCAGTTCTTCGAGGCAGGGTTTTATTGTTATTGAAAAAACTCACCCTAACCGAGATGCGTCGCGTACATACCCATTATGATAATTTGAAGGTGACGCGTGACGCACCACCCGAGGTGATTCGGGCGGCTTATAAAACGCTGGGCCACAAATTTCATCCAGATAAACATGCGGGTAGTGCAAAGGCCACGCAGACCTTTCAGCTCATTACCAAAGCCTACGAGGTATTGTCAGACCCGGATCGTCGTACCCATCACGACCTCTGGATTTCCAAGCAAGAAGCAGATCAGTACGCTAGCCCAAGCAGCAGGGCCGGTGCGGCTCAAGTCGTCAAGGTATGGGACGGGCATGAGCGTCGACGTCACTGGCAGACAAGTGCAGAGAAGTTGGCATCGTATGCATGGGATCTGGTTCGCAAGCCAGCGAGCAATCCGCAGCTCACCGTTGCGCTTTGGGCGTCGCTCGGCTTACTGGGGACGATGTTACTGGTGCTTCACCACGGATGAACATGCATTCGCTGGATTCGACGGATGGTTAATTGTCGCCGCCAAAGACAAATTGCGTTTGCCCAGGCTGCCCGCCTGTCAAACGTTTGCTGCGTAAGCTCCGGACCGGACGCAACATCAGATCGGCAGGCACTAATTGCCTGACTGATTTACGGATATCCAGCAGCTGAGTCGACTTTACCAATCGCATCAGGCTCAGCAAGGTTTGACGTGACAACCAGATCTCGCGTGCACTATCACCTGTATG
>JBJTXC010000365.1:0-6840 GCA_046082065.1 Burkholderiaceae bacterium | reverse complement strand
GCTTCTTGCCCTTGAGGGCAAGCGCATTATTGCCGGCAAAACTCACTGAAACCCGCCGATGCGCTTGACGTTACCCAAATTCATCCAAACGAAAAATGCCTTTCCGACAATATTTTGCTCCGGCACGAAGCCCCAGTAGCGCGAGTCCAAACTGTTATCCCGATTATCACCCATCATGAAGTAATGTCCAGCCGGCACGGTGCACTCGAAGCCCTCGAGGTCGTAACGGCACAGCTCATGCTGCGGGAAGTTGTCAGGGCTAGGCACGTAGGGCGGCAACTTGCCGTCGTTCAGGATGGCGTGGTTGATACCAGTGAGGTCTTCCCGGAAATGCTCGAAGTACTGCAGGCGGTCTTCGTCCAGATAGTCGGGCAGTTTTTCGTAGGCGATCTCTTGGCCGTTGACCGACAAGCGCTTGTTCTTGTAGCGCACCGTATCACCCGGAATACCCACCACGCGCTTGATGTAATCGAGCGAGGTATCTTTCGGGAATTTGAACACCATCACATCGCCACGCTGCGGATCATTGATGGGAATGACTTTTTGGTTCACCACCGGCAACCGTATGCCGTAGGTAAATTTGTTCACCAAAATAAGATCACCAATCTGCAGTGTCGGCAGCATCGAGCTTGATGGAATTTTGAACGGCTCGAACATGAACGACCGAAACAGAAACACGGCCGCAATCACCGGAAAAAAACTACCGGTGTAGGCGATCCAGGTCGGTTGCTGATGCAAACGCTCGACCAAATCAGCACGCGCACTGGGGTCTGGTTTGATGCCACTGTCGGCGAGCTTGGATTGGCGCGCATCGAACTCGGCAAGCGCCTCTTCGGCCAACCGACGCCGCTTCGGTGCGTGATGCAAGCGGTCATACAACCATACCAACCCAGTGCCGATGGTTAATAGCAGCAGGATCAGCGCAAAATTCCCAAGGATTGATTGCATCGTCATTTATTTCTCTTCCACTTGAAGGATGGCGAGGAAGGCCTCTTGTGGTATCTCGACCGAGCCCACTTGTTTCATACGCTTTTTGCCAGCTTTTTGTTTTTCGAGCAGTTTGCGTTTACGAGTGATATCACCACCGTAGCATTTAGCCAGCACGTTTTTACGCAGTGCTTTGACGTTTTCACGCGAGATGATGTTCGAGCCAATCGCTGCCTGAATCGCCACATCAAACATTTGCCGCGGAATCAGCTCGCGCATTTTCGATGCCACGGCGCGTCCACGGAAAGGCGCATTCGAGCGGTGCACGATGATGGCAAGCGCATCGACCTTTTCACTGTTAATCAGCATATCTACCTTCACCACATCGGATGAACGGTACTCTTTGAATTCGTAATCCATCGACGCATAACCACGCGAGATGGATTTGAGTCGATCAAAGAAATCCAGCACCACCTCGGCCATTGGTATTTCATAAGTGAGTTGCACTTGCTTGCCGTGGTAAGTCATGTTCATTTGTATGCCACGCTTCTGCGTACAGAGCGTGATCACCGCACCCACATATTCTTGCGGCATATACAGGTTTACGGTGACGATGGGCTCGCGAATTTCGGCAATCTTGGAAGGCTCCGGCATCTTGGAAGGGTTATCGACCATGATGGTGGTACCGTCGGGCATCTGTACTTCATAAATCACGGTCGGCGCGGTGGTGATCAGGTCCATGTCGAACTCGCGTTCGAGACGCTCCTGCACAATTTCCATGTGCAGCAAACCCAAAAATCCGCAACGAAAACCGAAACCCAGCGCCTGAGATACCTCGGGTTCGTACATCAGCGCGGCATCGTTCAGCTTCAGCTTCTCAAGCGAATCACGCAGTGCATCGTACTGATTCGCCTCGACCGGAAACAAACCGGCAAACACCTGCGGTTGTACTTCCTTGAAACCCGGCAGCGGCTCGGCTGCAGGCTTGGCGGCGAGCGTAATGGTGTCGCCGACCTTGGCAGCTTTCAACTCCTTGATGCCGGCGATGATGAAACCGACCTGCCCCGCCGACAATGCATCACGCGATACTGACTTCGGCGTGAATACCCCCACGCTCTCGACCAGATGCTGTGCGCCCGTCGCCATCAATAGAATTTTTTCTTTGGGTCGCAGCGTGCCGTTTTTTACACGCACCAGCATGACAACACCCACATAGTTATCGAACCAGGAATCGACAATCAGTGCCTGCAATGGCGCATTCGGATCGCCTTTGGGCGGCGGCACCTTGGCAATCAACGACTCGAGCACATCTTCAACACCCAGACCAGTCTTGGCTGAGCAATGAACTGCATCACTCGCTTCGATACCGATCACGTCTTCAATTTCTTCAATGGCGTTATCGGGGTCGGCAGATGGCAGATCAATCTTGTTGAGTACCGGCACCACTTCCACGCCCAGATCAAGCGCGGTGTAGCAGTTGGCTACCGTTTGCGCTTCAACACCCTGTGAAGCGTCCACCACCAGCAGCGCGCCCTCGCAGGCCGAAAGCGAGCGACTTACTTCGTAACTGAAGTCGACGTGGCCCGGGGTATCGATCAGGTTGAGGTTATAGACCTTGCCATCACGCGCTTTGTAGGTGAGTGCCGCCGTTTGCGCTTTGATGGTGATGCCGCGCTCGCGCTCGAGATCCATCGAGTCGAGCACCTGCGCCTCCATCTCACGCTCGGACAAGCCGCCGCAAATCTGAATGATGCGATCAGCCAGTGTCGATTTGCCGTGATCAATGTGGGCAATGATGGAAAAATTGCGGATCTGGTCCATGAAAAAATCGGATACGAAAAAGGCGCTCGGGCGAGCGCCTTGGCAACAACGTCACAAGCCCGTCATTTTACCGGATTCGGTGGCGTTTCAGCCCACAGCCTCAAGCGTCAGGTCGGCCTAGAAAGCGGGCCACCGCAGCGGCATCCAAATGGTAATGACAGAGGGTGTGTGGTGACTGTCCAGGCAAGCAACCCTGCAGAACGGGTACCAGTTCATCATATTGTTCAACCAGCGCCGGATCCGTGTCGACATCGACGACATCAATCCGGTATTGATCGCCCACCATAGCCTTTAACGCTTGCAGCATGTCGTCGCACAGATGGCACCAAGAGCGCGAGTAGAGGATAAAGTAGGCCACGATGATGTAGCACACCCGTGTTTAGCAACGAAATGAAAAGGGGCTGCATCAGCAGCCCCCACGACTCAAAGCGGCAGCAAAAATTTACTGCGCCGCAGGTTTCACCGGCACGAACTGAGACGAATCGCCGCGCCGTACTAACAGCAAAGCGTTTTTCTTCGGATCGAGCTTAGCCACCAGTGAGTTGAATTGCTTCGCATCGCGGATATCCGTGTTGTTCAGCCGAACAATCACATCACCCTGCTGCAAGCCGGCTCGAGCTGCCGAGCCCTCGGCTGAGTCAACCACTGCACCGCCATCGAGCCGCAGCTCTTGCTTCTGCGCGTCAGTCAAATCGCTGACGATCAATCCGAGTGCATTGGCAGCCTGCTCAGGTTTGCGTTTCTCTTCCGTCTTTTTCTTGGCGGTTTGATCCGCTTCCATCTCGGCGATGACCACCGGCAACTCGCGCTTACTGCCCTTGCGCAACACAGTCAGGTTGGCCTTGGAGCCGGGTTTGGTACTACCCACCAAACGCGGCAAATCGCCGGATTTTTCGATGGTGGTGCCGTTGAACGAAGTAATGATGTCGCCCGCTTCAACGCCCGCCTTTTCAGCCGGGCTACCTGGTTCGACACGGCCGACCAAAGCGCCCTGCGCACGCGGCATGCCCAGCGACTCGGCGACTTCCTTCGAGACCTCGCCGATCTGCACACCGATGCGACCGCGTACCACACGACCGGTCGATTTCAACTGATCAGCTACGCGCATCGCTTCGCCAATTGGCACCGCGAATGAGATACCCATGTAGCCACCGGAGCGGCTGTAAATCTGCGAGTTGATGCCAATGACTTCACCGCGCATGTTGATCAACGGACCACCCGAGTTACCCGGATTGACCGCCACATCAGTTTGAATCAGGGGCAAGTAGTCACCGGTATCGCGCGAAATAGCGGAAACAATGCCGGCGGTGACGGTGTTCTCCAAACCGAACGGCGAGCCGATCGCAATCACCCATTCGCCGACACGTAATTTGCCGGAGTCACCAATGGTGAGACGCGGCAGATTGGTGCCATCGATCTTCACGAGCGCAACATCCGTGCGACGGTCTGAGCCAATGATCTTGGCTTTGAATTCACGCTTGTCGGTCAAGGTGACAAACACTTCGTCCGCCCCCTCGACCACGTGCGCGTTGGTCAGTACAAAACCATCCGCCGAGATGATGAAGCCGGAGCCCACACCACGAGGCACTTGCTGTTCTTCCTGTTGTGGTGCCTGACGACGGTTGCGCGGCGAAGGCTGTTGCTGACGCGGAGCAGGCTGGCCGAAGAAGCGGCGGAAAAATTCCTGCATCTCCTCGTCTTCTGAATTGGCGCCTTGCTGCATTTGCTTCGAGCGCTCGGTGGTACGAATGTTAACGACCGACGGGCCGACTTTATCAACAAGGTCGGTGAAATCGGGTAGCACGGCAGCCTGCGCCGTGCCTGCATTACTGAAGCCAATACCCAACGGCGCCAGGAAGGCGGTGAGCGCGATCAAAGTCGCTGCCGAAACAAAATGGCGAGTCTGTTGCGAAATATTCATGAGCCTGATTTGGTGGGGGTTTGGGCAAAATCAATAGTCTGATGACGTGCTTTCCATAGCGCCATCAGGGATAAGACGAAGATGTTAAGGCAAAAGCGTTAACGGCGCATGGCGTGACCCGCCGCAATCGTTTCAAGTGCGTAGAGTTTGTTGAATTGACAAGTCCACCAACCGCAAAACCGCCCTGACCGGGGCGAATCGCTTGAATAGCCAAGCTTTAACAGGAAAGCTTGACTCCCCAATCAGCTCAGCGGAGCCTGACCTGGTTAGCCCGCTGAGAAATCTGAAGTCGCCCACTAGTGGTCCAATTTTCTTGCGACCGATCTCACCAGATCAAGCGCCAGGTGGGCTTGATCGGATTGGTCGCGCAAGGCGTCGCCGATCAGGTGGTACACATCCCATCGCCAGCGTGCCTCACCTGTTGATAGCTTGAGTAAAAGCGACTTGGCTTGATCCATCGGTAGCTCGCTGTCCATCAGCGCAGATATCTGCTCCGCAGCACTGCCGCTGCCGTCCCCGCCTGCCGCCATACCTCCAGCCCTTCATACGCTTGTTGTTCGAATTGGGTGTTTCGGCGCGAATGCCGCGCTTCACCAACGCTTATCTATCGCCGTATCGAGCAGCGGACGGAGGCGATCGGCGATCGCTTCACGCGCACGAAATATTCGGCTTCGCACGGTACCGATCGGGCAGCCCATGGTCTCGGCGATTTCATCGTAGCTCATACCCTCCAGCTCTCTGAGCGTAATCGCAATACGCAGCTCTTCAGGCAGGGCTTCCATGGCGACGTTGACCGTCTCGGCAATCTGTTTGGTAGCAAGCATGGACTCAGGCGTGTTGATATCCCTCAGATGCTCTCCGTCATCAAAAGTTTCCGCTTCTTCAGCATCCGCTTCGGTCGAGGTGGGCGCACGCCGCCCTTGTGTCACCAAATAGTTTTTTGCGGTATTGATACCGATGCGGTAAAGCCAGGTGTAAAACGCCGAATCACCCCGAAATTGCGGTAGCGCGCGGTACGCTTTGATGAAAGCCTCTTGCACCACATCCTCAGCCTCGGCCTGATCACGCACCAGGCGCGATACGAGCCGCATCAGCTTGCGCTGGTATTTGCTGACCAGTAGCTCGAAGGCTTTCTTGTCACCTTGCTGCACGCGATCAACGAGTAGCTGATCAATATCGCGTTCTGTCGTCAATCCCCATGCCCTCAACTGAGCGCGACATGCGGGCGAAGTATTGGCGCTAGCGCGCCTTGATGACGCTGGTAGTAACCGGCGCCTGAGGTTTATTAGCAGTGGCCTTGCGGTGGACCACACTCAGCTGCGTGTTGATACCGACCGCGCGAGGCTGCCTGAGTTGCTTTTGGCTTGTTATTTTTCCTAGGCGCTTCGCTCTCGGTCGCTAACATTGCGTGAGACCAGCTCAACTCACCCAAGGCGAAACATCACTACGCAGTGCATCGTGACGGCCATGCTTGGCAGCGATCCAGCGACAGGCGACTGATAACGAACGAAATGCGTCATCACTCAAACTGTCGGGTAGCAGTATCAGCGTCGTGATTCGGCCCGACACCGATTGCAAGCGCAGCACCATCAACGATGACCAAAGCGTGGAGCCTGGACACAGTCGAACCACCTCGCCTTGAGTATTGGATCGAGTGGACGACCCGGCTCCGGCGTTGATACAAGTCTCTACCAAATGGATCTGCCCGAGTCCAGTTACGTCAATGCGCAGGGCTGTTCGCCGTCGAAAAGCGGCACCAACCAGCGCGAATGACGCGATGGCGCAAATGGCACCCAGCAGCGCACTCACTGAAAAGAGGAAATGATTTATGTCGGCTGCTCGGAACAGTACAAGCGACGTGATCAACAGCACCGCTGCCATGAGACAATGCGCCAACTGCAACAGACGGGAAGTTCGGATCTGCGCTGATAGAGCGATCGACATGTAGACGCTGCGCGATCGATGATCTGATTACACTCGGTACGGTTGCAACGCAATCAATGACGGCGAGCGTGCCGTCTGCGTCAAGCTTTGGCGAAGATCAGGGTGCCGTTGGTGCCACCGAACCCGAATGAATTCTTCACGGCGATATCAATCGCCAAATCACGCGCGGTATTGGCGCAGTAATCGAGATCGCAGTCCGGGTCTTGGTTGAAAATATTGATGGTCGG
>JBJTXC010000364.1:0-4637 GCA_046082065.1 Burkholderiaceae bacterium | reverse complement strand
GACGCTGACCCTCGCCAAGCTGCGCAGTCGCTTGAACGACGTGACCGAGGCCGAGTATTTGAAACATGTGCGTCACCTTCCCGTCGCCATCTCATCAGTGCTTGCGTTGGAACCGCAAATCATTGCCTGGGCTGAAGCGTTTGCGCGTAAAGAAAATGCGTTATTCCTCGGCCGTGGCCTGCACTACCCAATTGCGTTGGAAGGTGCGCTGAAGCTGAAAGAGATCTCTTACATTCACGCCGAGGCTTACCCCGCGGGTGAATTGAAGCACGGCCCGCTGGCGTTAGTGACCGAAGAAGTGCCGGTAGTGACCGTCGCGCCGAATGATGCGCTGATTGAAAAACTCAACTCCAATATGCAAGAGGTTCGGGCGCGTGGCGGTCAACTGTATGTGTTCGCAGATGCAGACTCGCATATCAGCTCGAGTGAGGGCTTGCATGTGATCCGTATGCCGGAACACTACGGCTTACTCTCGCCGATTCTGCATGTCGTTCCGCTGCAGCTGCTGGCCTATCACACTGCGCTGGCGCGCGGCACGGATGTCGACAAGCCGCGTAATTTGGCGAAGTCGGTGACGGTGGAGTAGTGTGGCCTGGTTAATCACGAAATATCTCATCAGTGCCGGTGTGGTGGTGCTGGTCTCCGAGGTCGCCAAGCGTAGCGACAAGCTGGGCGGGCTGATCGCTGCACTCCCCATGGTGACCGTGCTGGCGTTGATCTGGCTGCACGTAGAAAGTCAGCCGAAGGAAAAAATTTCCAATCACGCGTGGTACACCTTCTGGTACGTGTTACCGACCTTACCGATGTTTTTGGCTTTTCCGTTTTTGCATCAACGTCTTGGTTTCTGGCTGACGCTGGGCTGCTGCGTCGTGATCACGCTGGTTTGTTTTGCAGCGCTTGCGTATCTGTTGCGATCTTTCGGCATTGATCTTCTTTAGCGACATAACCGACTTGGCAGAACCCCATGCTAACGCTATCGTCGGTCAGATCGTTGCCGTTCGGGCAACTGGCTAATCAGCCGCCCTTTCTATTCAGCTGAGATTCAAGCCAAAAGGCTATACTCGCCACTCTTGACGTTGACGTAAGCGTCAATCAGTACACCACAGCGGCCAGCGCCCGATTGGCCACCGGAGAGCGTTCCCATGACTGACCTGTCTGTCGCGCACAGCCTGACTTCCTATACCCCGAAAAACAAAGTCCGCTTCGTGACAGCGGCCTCATTGTTCGATGGCCATGATGCGTCAATCAACATCATGCGCCGTATTTTGATGTCGCAAGGCGCTGAAGTGATTCATCTCGGTCATAACCGGTCGGTGGATGAGATCGTCACCGCAGCGCTGCAAGAAGATGCGCACGGCATTGCGGTGTCGAGCTATCAGGGTGGGCATCTGGAGTACTTCAAATACATGATCGACTTGCTGCGCCAGCGCGGTGGTGCGCACATCAAGGTATTCGGTGGTGGCGGCGGTGTGATTGTGCCAAGCGAGATCACCGAGCTGCATGACTACGGCGTCACGCGTATTTTCAGCCCGGAAGATGGCCAGCGCATGGGCCTGGTCGGCATGATTCTGTACATGATCCAAACTTGCGATAGCGATCTGTCGAGCTATGCACCGACCAGCGTGAGTGCGTTACAGCAGGGAGACATCGCGGCGCGTCACAGACCGTTAGCGCAGCTCATCACCGCGCTGGAAAATGACAAGGTCTCGACTGAGTTGCGCGCAGCGCTGCACGAAGCGGCGAGGGAAAAGAAAATTCCTGCACTTGGTATCACGGGTACTGGCGGCGCCGGTAAATCATCGCTCACCGACGAACTGATTCGACGGCTTCGTATTGATCAGGGTGATGCACTGAATATCGCGTTGATCTCGATTGATCCGTCACGCCGCAAATCGGGCGGCGCCTTGTTGGGCGATCGTATCCGCATGAATGCCATCAGCCCGTGGCATGGCAATAGCCGTGTATTCATGCGCTCGCTTGCGACGCGTGAGGCCGGCTCAGAGATTTCACAGGCGCTACCGGATGTGATTGCCGCATGTCGCGCGACCGGGTTCGACCTGATCATCATTGAAACCTCGGGCATTGGCCAGGGCGATGCTGCGATTGTGCCGCATGTCGACCTGAGTTTGTATGTGATGACACCAGAATTCGGCGCCGCATCACAACTCGAAAAAATCGACATGCTCGATTTTGCAGATGCAGTGGCAATCAATAAATTCGATCGCAAAGGCGCGCAGGATGCGCTACGTGACGTTGCCAAACAAGTGCAACGCAATCGTGAAGCCTGGACGCAAACGCCTGAGCAAATGCCGGTATTTGGCACGCAGGCGTCGCGCTTTAACGATGACGGGGTAACCGCTTTGTATCAAGGCCTGCTGCCACAACTCGCAGCACTGGGCCTACATAAACAAACAGGAAAATTAGCGCCGATTGCAGCGCGATCATCCAGCGGGCGTCACGCCATCGTACCGCCGGCACGCAGCCGCTATCTCGCAGAAATTGCTGATACCGTGCGCACTTATCATCGTCGTGTAGAAAAACAAGCTGTCATCGCGCGTGAACATCAGCAGCTTTTCGAAGCAAAGCGCATGTTGCTCGCGGCCGGGAAAGCAGCAGACTTTGATGCGGTAATCACGCAGCGCGAGCAAGCACTTGATGCAGATGCACGACAAGCATTGGCGGATTGGCCTGAGTTGCGCACCGCCTACGAAGGCGACGAGCATGTCGTGAAAATTCGCGATAAAGAAATTCGCACACGCATGTACATAGAAACACTGTCTGGCAATCGTGTGCGCAAGGTCTCTCTACCGAAATATGCAGACCATGGTGATTTACTGCGCTGGCTGATGAAAGAAAACCTGCCCGGTTATTTCCCTTACACCGCCGGCGTGTTTCCGTTCAAGCGTGAGAATGAAGACCCAACACGTATGTTCGCCGGCGAAGGCGATGCGTTTCGTACTAATCGCCGCTTCAAGTTGGTATCCGAGGGCATGCCGGCCAAGCGCTTGTCGACAGCGTTTGACTCAGTCACGCTGTATGGTGCCGACCCGGCGCTGCGCCCAGATATTTATGGCAAGGTAGGTAACTCCGGTGTGTCGATCGCAACGCTCGATGACATGAAGGCGCTGTATGACGGCTTTGATTTGTGTGATCCGTCCACCTCGGTATCCATGACCATTAATGGCCCGGCGCCGACCATCCTCGCATTCTTCATGAACACAGCGATTGATCAGCAGTTGGATAAATTCCGTGCTGACAAAGGCCGCGACCCCAGCGATGAAGAAGCGGCACAACTGAAGGCATGGGTACTGAAAAATGTACGCGGCACGGTGCAAGCCGATATTCTGAAAGAAGACCAAGGCCAAAACACCTGTATCTTCTCGATCGAATTTTCACTTAAGGTGATGGGCGACATACAGCAATATTTCGTCGACCATCAGGTGCGCAATTTTTATTCGATGTCGATCTCCGGCTATCACATTGCCGAAGCGGGCGCCAATCCCATCTCGCAACTCGCCTTCACGCTGTCGAATGGCTTTACTTTTGTGGAAGCCTATCTCGCGCGCGGTATGCATATTGACGACTTTGCGCCGAATCTGTCGTTCTTCTTCTCAAACGGCATGGATCCCGAATACACGGTACTCGGTCGTGTCGCGCGCCGCATTTGGTCCGTAACCATGAAAGAAAAATACGGCGCCAATGATCGTAGTCAGAAACTCAAATATCACATCCAAACCTCCGGGCGATCGCTGCATGCGCAGGAAGTTGATTTCAATGACATTCGCACCACGCTGCAGGCATTGATCGCGATTTACGATAACTGCAACTCACTTCACACCAACGCCTATGACGAGGCAATCACCACGCCCACCGATGAATCAGTACGGCGCGCGCTGGCGATACAGCTGATCATCAATCGCGAGTGGGGCCTGGCAAAAAATGAAAACCCGAACCAAGGGGCATTTGTTCTTGATGAACTGACTGATCTGGTTGAGGAAGCGGTGCTACAAGAATTCGAGCGTATCGCCGAACGCGGCGGTGTGCTGGGCGCGATGGAAACCGGCTATCAACGCAGCAAGATTCAGGAAGAGTCCCTGCTGTACGAACACAAGAAGCATGATGGCAGCCTGCCTATCATCGGAGTGAATACTTTCCGTAATCCGAATGGCGACACCATCCCGCAAGCACTCACGCTGGCACGCTCGACTGAAGATGAAAAGCAATCGCAGTTAAAACGTCTGGCTGATTTTCATCTCCGGCACAAAGCGCAAGCACCCAAAGCGCTGGCCGCACTTCAACAGGCCGCCATCAATGACGACAACGTGTTCGCACAGTTGATGGAAGCGGCGCGCGTCTGTTCGCTCGGGCAAATTACCGAAGCCTTATTCGAAGTGGGCGGGCAGTACCGGCGCAGTATGTGATCGATCTCAGCGTAAGAGACCGCAGGCCGAATGGCGCGCTTGACCTGACCAGCGAACCTGTCGCGACAACTTTTCCTTGATTTTCAGTACTAGAAACGGTACTGTTTATATCGTTTCAGTACTGAAAGTGCCTACCATGAACAATGTTCTTACTGTGGCAACACTCAAACGCCGAGGCATGGCGGCCATTGAAGAGGGTCTCCAGCGCGGCCCCGT
>JBJTXC010000363.1:0-4114 GCA_046082065.1 Burkholderiaceae bacterium | reverse complement strand
AGGTTCTTGATCAGCGTTGAATTGCGCCTTATTCATCGAGCGCTTTGAATCAAGCGCCGTGAATTCGGCGCTGAAAGTCAGGTGCTGAAAGTCAGGCGCTGTGAATCAGGAACTGATTCTTGTCTCGACACGCCATCCATTTTGGCGGTTTGCCGCGCCCGCTCCAGGTTTCGCCGGTGGCGTTGTTGCGGTATTTCGGCGCTACCGGACGGCGGATGGCTTTTACCGCTTTGCGCTTGGTGCCGCCCGTAAAACCCAGATCATGTGGCGAGATACCGTAATCGCGCATCTTGGCCAGAATTTCAGTGATGGCATTGGCGAGCTCGGTCTTGCGTGCCAGCTCGGCCTCTTGTTGCAGTCTTTCGATCTGGCTCTGAAGTTCTTTGTAGGTCGTCATGAAATTCCTCGATCAAAAAGGGGTTTTTGAAGGTGAGAGCCCAGTTAGTCGAGGCCATCACCGGCCGACGGATTGTAAACAAATTATTAGCAAAAAGATATTAATTGAACCGGGCTTGATGCTGATAATTTGTTTGCTCGATTCGGCTGATCTTTATCCGAACAAGTTAACTATCGGAAACACCATGCCGACCGATATGGCCGATAAATTTATTGAGGTGATTGGATCTTGAATCGAGCGCGTTATCCGACGCCGGATTTTTTCATCCGGCGAGGTATTGGCTTTTGATCTTCATTCAAAACCCGTTATGCAATCGAAATACGCGGGTTTTTTGAAAGCGGCTACCCGACCGTGTGAAGTAAGTGCATCGCCTGCTCGGGTTTTCCCTCGCAGAGCAGTGGCAGGACGTCGAGCGATTTTTCAATCGCGCTCGCTATGGATGCTTGTTCTTCTGCGCGTGGCCGATGCAAAACAAAATCAATGACCGCTTGTTGCAGATTCAGCGAGCGTGGATGGCCGATGCCGATCCGCAGACGCCAATAATCCTGAGTGCCGAGTACCGCGCTGATATCTTTCAGGCCGTTGTGGCCGCCGGTCGAGCCGCCGAGTTTCAGCTTCGCCGTGCCGGGCAGCAGATCGAGTTCATCATGGACGACTAAAACTTCTGCCGGCAGGATGCGATAAAAGCGAGCGAAAGCGCCGACTGATTGGCCAGAGCGGTTCATGAAGGTCTGCGGTTCCAGCAGCCAGATATCGTGACCGGCGATCCGCGTCTTGCCAACCAAACCCTGAAAGCGTGGTTCAAGTTTCAGCGTGCCGTGTGCGAGCTGATCCACCAGCCAAAAACCTGCGTTATGGCGAGTGGGGGCGTATTCGGCACCGGGGTTGCCGAGGCCAACGATCAGCTTTATCGAACTACTTGACATGGGGTCTGGTCAACAAATAGCCGGCGGATTATCGCAAACCGGCACGAATAAAAAAAAGCCCGTCATCCAGACGGGCCCTTTTCAGATGCCATCCTTTTGCAAATTACTTCTTGGCTTCCTCGCCCTCGTCGGCCGACTTCGCGCCGCGCGGCACGGAAGCCGTTGCAATGGTTGGATTTTCTTTTGCCTGCACCGCAGTCACACCCGCCGGCAGCTTCAAGTCGGCCACGTGGAAAGAGGCACCTTCGGCCATGTTCGACAAATCCACCTCGATAAACGCAGGCAGATCTTTCGGCAAACAGCTGACGTCGAGTTCATTCAGCACGTGACTGATCACGCCACCCGATAGTTTCACCGCCGGCGAGATCTCTGCATTCACAAAATGCAGCGGCACGCGAACGTGAATTTTCTGATTGGGATCAACCCGCTGAAAATCCACATGCATCACGAGTGGCTTGAATGCGTGCATCTGAAAGTCGCGTAGCAGCACTTTCTCTGCTTTATCGCCAACCTTCATGTCGAGCACGGAAGAGTGAAACGACTCTTTTTTCAGCGCATGAAACAAGGCATTGTGATCGAGCGCGATATTCAACGGTGCCTCAGTACCACCATAGATAATGCCTGGTGTTTGACCGGCACGACGCAGGCGGCGGCTCGCTCCGGACCCCTGCTCCGACCTTGGGAATGCAATAACTTCCATGTTGACTCCTGTTACGGGCTGACGCCCTGAGTTAATGTCCCCCGCGACCAGAGGACTTGATTGAAACACTGGCGAGCCAGCGCTTCGCATTCGATACTTTTAAGCCGTTAATTTATTCGTTAACTAAGCCGCAAATCACGCCATAAATCGCGCCGCAAACAACTCTTTTAGCCGGCCGATTCATCCTCGGCGAACAGGGACAGCACGGAATCCCCGCGGCTGATTCGCCTGATGGTTTCTGCCAGCAGCGGCGCGCATGACACTTGCCGGATCTTGCCGCAGGCACGCGCCTGCTCGCTGAGTGGAATCGTGTTTACCACCACCAGCTCGTCTAGTGGCGAGTGCTCAATGCGCTGCACGGCGGTGCCAGACAAGACCGGGTGCGTACAGTAAGCCACCACCTTGTGCGCACCGCGCTCCTTCAACACCTCGGCAGCCTTGGCCAACGTACCAGCGGTATCGACCATGTCATCCATGATCACGCAATTGCGGCCTTCAACCTCACCGATGATATGCATCACCTCAGACACATTGGCCTTCGGGCGACGCTTGTCGATGATGGCGAGATCACAGCCCAGTTTTTTAGCCAGGGCCCGGGCGCGTACCACGCCGCCTACATCGGGTGATACCACCAATAAATCGTCGTAGCGCTTGTCGACCAAATCTGCCAGCAACACGGGCGAGGCGTAGACGTTATCTACCGGTATATCAAAAAACCCTTGAATCTGGTCTGCATGCAGATCCATGATCAGGATGCGCTCGACGCCGACGTCTTGCAGCATGTTGGCCACGACTTTTGCCGAGATCGCCACCCGCGCGGAGCGAGGCCGTCGGTCTTGACGCGAGTAGCCGTAGTAAGGCACCACCGCCGTGATTCGACCGGCTGACGAGCGCTTCAGGGCATCCACCATCAGCATGATCTCCATTAGGTGATCATTGGTCGGCGCGCAGGTCGACTGCAGCACGAACACGTCTTTACCGCGAACGTTTTCGTTAATCTCGACCATGATCTCGCCGTCGGAGAAGCGGTTAACCACCGCTTTACCTAGCGGTATGCCAAGCTCGGCCGCGACGCCTGCTGCCAGTTCCGGGGTAGCTGTCCCGGTAAATACCATCAGGTTCTCGTGGACCATGGTTCCTGAGTCACATTTTTTGGCAGGGGAACAAGGATTCGAACCTTGGAATGCCGGAATCAAAATCCGGTGCCTTAACCAACTTGGCTATTCCCCTACACAACTGTTTGTCCGGCCAAATAGCCGGACGAATTCAAGACGACGGGAGCAGATGGGCCATCGGGTGCACCGCCAGCGCTTTGGCTTTCCAGGCGCGCCATGTGGGCGGCACTTGGCTTAGCGTCGCGTCAGCATCGGATTCCGATGCAAAAGTGGCAAATACACCGGCGCCTGAGCCTGTCATCCGCGCAGTGGCACGGTGCGACAGCCAGTCTAGAGCGTCTGCAACCGGGGGAAAAGCGCGGGAGGCTACTGCTTGCAAGTCGTTTCTTCCGAAACCGGGAAGCCGGTCCGAAAAGTCCGCTATTTTCACGACTTTGCTGTCGCGTGTCAATTCGGGTGACTGGAAGATCATGGGCGTCGGCACGCTGACGCCAGGGTGAACCAGCACGAACCAGCGGTCCGGGGTTTTGATGGGTGTAAGCAGTTCGCCAATGCCCTCGACGAACGCGTTTTGGCCGAGCAGAAAGAATGGCACATCGGCACCGAGCGTCAGCCCCAGTTGCATCAGCTCGGTGCGGGACAATCCGACACCCCACAAGTGGTTCAAGGCCAGCAGCGTGGTGGCGGCATTCGATGAGCCGCCGCCGATACCACCGCCCATGGGCAAATGCTTTTCAATCACGATATCGACGCCGCTTACATGCAGCCCGCGTGCCTTCGCCTCGGATTGCAGCAGTCGTGCCGAGCGAACAATCAAATCCTGCTCCGGCGGCACGCCATCGACCTCGGTGCGCCGCACGATCGATTGATCGTTGCGCAGCTCGAAGTGCAAGCGGTCGTGCAGATCAATCAGCTGAAACACTGACTGCAGCAAGTGATAGCCATCCTCGCGACGCCCGGTCACATGCAGAAACAG
>JBJTXC010000362.1:0-5105 GCA_046082065.1 Burkholderiaceae bacterium | reverse complement strand
TAGAGCTTGCTTTCCGGGCTGCCTGCTTCCGGTTGCCAGTCGTAGCGCCATTTCACAATGGGCGGCAACGACATCAAAATGGATTCAGTGCGTCCACCGGACTGCAAACCAAACAGCGTGCCGCGATCAAACACCAAGTTGAACTCGACATAGCGGCCGCGACGGTACGCTTGAAAATCTCGTTCGCGCTCGCCATATGGCGTGTCTTTGCGCCGTTCCAGGATAGGCAGGTAAGCATCAATAAAATGATCACCGACGCTGCGTGTCATTGCAAAACTCTGTTCAAAACCGGCTTCATGGAAGTCGTCGAAGAAAACGCCACCAATGCCGCGTGCCTCACCGCGATGCTTCAGGAAAAAATATTCATCACACCATTTTTTGAGTCGCGGGTGAAGATCAGCACCAAAGGGTGCCAACGCATCGTGACAAGTTTGATGAAAGTGTTTAGCGTCTTCTTCAAACCCGTAGTAGGGCGTGAGATCCATACCGCCACCGAACCACCACACTGGTTCTTCATGCGCGCCGCTGGTAGAAAAAAACCGCACATTCATGTGTACCGTGGGTGCGTACGGGTTACGCGGATGAAAAACCAGAGACACACCCATCGCTTCCCAAGGGCGACCAGCCAATTCGGGACGATTCGCCATCGCTGAGGGTGGCAGCTTGCTGCCCTTCACGTGCGAGAAGCCAACGCCACCACGTTCGAGTACGTTACCTTCTTCAAGCAGTCGCGAGATACCACCACCGCCTTCGGGGCGCTCCCACCCGTCACGGATGAAATGCTTGCCGTCGATTTCTTCGACAGCGGCGACGATACGCTGCTGCAGTGATAGCAACCAGTCTTTGACGCCGTTAATATTTACCACGCTCATCGCACGATCTTCCCCATACAACCTATCTCGTTAGGCCGCTTGCTACGTTGGCATCCCTCGCCGTACGCCTTGTACTGTCTTCGGTACTGCCGCCTTGCCATCAACCTGACGAAACAGTTTCTCAGTTCGGGCGCTTGAGGGCGCGCCAGCCAATATCCTGCCGAAACTGCATACCATCGAAGCGGATTTTTTCAACCGCTTCATAAGCATGCTTTTGCGCGACGCGTACGCTATCACCCAGCCCAACCACGCACAGCACACGTCCGCCGGTGGTTTTTAATGTGCTACCGTCGAGCGCAGTGCCGGCGTGAAATGTAAGGCTGTCATCACTTTCTTCAGGAATGCCAACAATGGTATCGCCCTTACGCGGCGAATCCGGGTAACCAGCCGCAGCGAGTACCACGCCGAGTGCAGTCCGACGATCCCAATCCAGCTCGATCTCCTTCAACGTGCCATTCACTGCATGTTCAATCACGGTGACCAGATCAGTTTTCAGGCGCGCCATGATGGGTTGCGTTTCAGGGTCGCCTAAGCGGCAGTTGAACTCTAGTGTTTTCGGATTGCCTTGCGCATCAATCATCAAGCCCGCATACAAGAAGCCGGTGTAGGGCTCACCATCTTTAGCCATACCTTGCACTGTAGGCTGGATAATCTCGCGCATCACGCGCGCATGCAGTTGCGGCGATATGATGGGCGCTGGTGAATAAGCACCCATGCCGCCTGTGTTGGGGCCCTGATCATGATCGAGCAAACGCTTGTGATCTTGGCTGGTCGCGAGCGGCAGTATGTTGTGACCGTCGACCATCACGATGAAGCTTACCTCTTCGCCCTCCAGAAATTCTTCAATCACGACACGCGCACCAGCGTCGCCTAGCCGGTTATCTGAAAGCATCATGTCGATCGCTTGGTGCGCTTCGTCGACTGTGAGCGCAACGACGACGCCTTTGCCGGCAGCAAGCCCATCGGCCTTGATAACAATCGGTGCGCCTTGCTCGTCTACATACTGGTGCGCAGCGCTGACGTCAGTGAATGTTTGATATTTTGCCGTGGGTATGCCATGGCGCTGCATGAAAGCTTTGGCAAAATCTTTTGATGCTTCAAGTTGTGCGGCGCGCTGCGACGGGCCAAAAATTTTCAAGCCACGTTCGCGAAATAAATCAACAATGCCCGCCGCCAGCGGTGCTTCGGGCCCAACAACCGTGAGCGCGATATTCTCTTGCTCGGCAAAGTCAGCGAGTTGTTTCGGGTCAGTGATAGAAATATTTTTCAGGCGCGGATCGAGTGCGGTACCGCCATTACCCGGAGCGACCATTACAATCTGTATGCGTTTTGATTGGGCCAGCTTCCACGCCAGCGCGTGTTCACGTCCACCTGAGCCTACAACAAGAATCTTCATGAGTAATGAGAAAGAAAAAGAATTTGCGGCAACAGCGAATGAAGGCACGCGTCATTCATTCATCACGGCGTTGGTATAGACCTCTTGAACATCGTCGAGGTTTTCCAGCGCATCAAGTAGTTTTTGCATTTTTACAGCATTGTCGCCGCTGCGTTCCGTGCTGGTGGATGGTTTCATGGTGACCTCGGCCAGCGCTGGCATCAGGCCGGCTTTTTCTAACGCCTCGCGGATACGAGAAAATTCATACGGATCGGTAATGACTTCAAACCCGCCTTCATCATCAGTGATGACATCTTCAGCACCAGCGTCCAGCGCAGCTTCCATCAGCGCATCTTCATTGGTTCCCGGTACGAACATCATCTGACCACAGTGCTTGAACAGGAAAGCGACCGAGCCCTCGCTACCCATGTTGCCACCAAACTTGCTGAACGCATGCCGAACTTCGGCAACAGTGCGCACGCGGTTGTCTGTCATGCAGTCGACCATGACCGCGGCGCCATTCAGGCCATAGCCTTCGTAGCGAATCTCTTCATAATTTGCGCCATCAAGCCCACCGGTACCACGCTGAATCGCCCGATTGACATTGTCTTTGGGCATGTTCGCATCGGCTGCTCTATCGACCGCAAGCCGTAGTCGTGGATTGGATGCGATATCGCCACCACCCAAGCGAGCCGCGACCGTAATTTCCTTGATCAGACGTGTCCAGATCCTGCCGCGCTTTGCATCGGTCGCCGCCTTCTTGTGCTTGATGTTGGCCCACTTGCTATGTCCTGCCATGGCGGTGCGTCTTTCCGATCACTAAGTCGCAGTTGACAGCTTGAGCGCTGCTGTCAGCGAAAAAATACTTATTTAAATTCAATGTCTTAAGCGGTAAATTGAGCGTGCTGGCGGCGCTCAAGCAGGGCGCAGATCTTAACATACCGCCCCGCTTGAAAATGCTGAAGATTAGGGCTCAACGGCTTGATCAATCGAGTCTCGTCGCGCTCGTTTGCGTCGCCGCGCCAACCCGGAAGGCTGGCGTGATTGTCGGTATGATCCGGACTTTTGGAATCAATCACTGCGGGGGATAGGCATGACAAAAGCAATCCGGTGCTTCAAGAACGGTGGTCCAGAAGTGATGGAGTATGTCGACGTTGAGGTGGGCGAACCCGGGCCAGGCGAAGCGCGTGTCCGCCATCACGCCATCGGCCTCAACTACATTGATGTTTACTTCCGTACAGGGCTGTATCCCCAGCCTCTGCCGGCCGGCATCGGCATGGAAGGTGCCGGCGTTGTCGAAGCGATTGGTGCAGGTGTCAGCGAGGTGAAGGTCGGCGATCGGGTGGCCTATGCTTGCCGTCCACCGGGGGCGTATGCAGAGATGCGTGTGATGCCGGCTGCCGGCTTGGTGAAACTGCCTGATGCAATCGATTTCGATACAGCTGCTGCCATGATGTTGCAGGGCATGACGGTGCAGTACCTTTTCCGTCGCACCTTTCCCCTCAAAGGTGGTGAGACGATCTTGTTTCATGCGGCGGCCGGTGGCGTGGGTTTGATTGCCTGCCAATGGGCAAAGGCGCTCGGCGTGACCATGATCGGCACCGTCGGTTCGGATGAGAAAGCCGCGCTGGCCAAAGCGCATGGCTGTACCCACACCATCAACTACAACAAAGAAGACTTCGTCGCGCGCGTCAAAGAGATTACCGGCGGTAAGGGCGTGCCTGTGGTGTATGACTCGATTGGTGTCGACACATGGACCAAGTCACTGGACTGCTTGTCACCGATGGGCATGATGGTCAGCTATGGTTCTGCTTCCGGTGCAGTACCACCGTTTTCTTTGCAAGAGCTGGCATCACGCGGATCCTTGTTCGTGACGCGACCCACCTTGTTCAGCTATACCGCCACCCGCAGCGATCTTGAAGCAATGGCCAATGAATTATTCGAGATGGTGGCAAGCGGCAAAGTGAAGATTGAAATCAATCAGCGCTATGCATTGAAAGATGCGCAGCAAGCGCACCATGATCTGGAATCTCGCAAGACGACAGGATCGACTATTTTGATACCTTGATGATTCAGACTCAGATCACACCAGCTGACTAATGACCTAACAAGATAGGTTCTATGTAGCTGGCTTTGTATTATTTTTTGAACGGCAATGTAATCACCCTCGGCACGCCTGCCGTGCCGGGGAAATCTTTGAATGCTGCCTGTATCAAGTAAGGCATCACCGTGGCGAGATTGCCTTGCTCACCCTCGCTACGCACGCTAACTTCGAACCAGGTCTTTTGGCTCACCAAGTCCGTGATTCGTATACGTACTTCACGTTGAAAAATCGAGTAGCGTCGCGACTGCTCGCGTGCTACCGGCATACTCGGCCACATCGGGCCGTAATAGGGTCCGGCATACGGGCCGTAGCCGTGCCAGCCCCAATACGGGTTGTAAAAACCCGGCCCGTACCACGGCGTGCCGTACCACGGATCAACCAACACGGTTTCGATCACGCGTACATCGCGCCCGCTGCTTCGATAATCCAAACGCACGCCCAGGTTTGCCGGCGCGTCAGCGGTCTGCTCAGCCAGGCCAATATCTAAAAGCTGAGTGCGCACCAGATTTTCATAGCGCTTGCGCTCCAGGCTATTCGCTTCATCATCTTGATGCACAAATGAAAATGTATGGCCACTGACGTTGTCGGGCCATTGATGAAATGAAGTTACCTCGGCGCGTATCTTGGTGGCGCAGCCCGACAGCAACGCCGACAGCATCAACAGCAAAAGCAATAACGCACTGCGCAGCAACCTCATGTCGCCTCCGAACACATTGTGTTTGAATCTTACCGCGCGTCGCTGCCTTGGTAAAAT
>JBJTXC010000361.1:0-4618 GCA_046082065.1 Burkholderiaceae bacterium | reverse complement strand
CGTTCGCTGAAGCGAGTGGCTTGACCCGACTACCAGACCCATGGGTGGTTGAGATGGCGGGCGAACGTATCCTCCTGACGCACGGCGACGCCTATTGCACCGATGATGCCGATTACATGCAATTTCGTTCACAGGTGCGAGATACACAATGGCAGCAAGGCTTTCTGGCGAAACCGCTGGCCGAACGCAAGCAGATCATTGCTGCCATGCGCGAGGGAAGTCGGGCGGCTCAGCGTGAAAAATTCATGGCGATCATGGACGTCAACCTGATAGCGATAGATACGCTGTTCAGGCAGCATGGCGTCAAACGCGTGATTCACGGGCATACCCATCGGCCAGCGATACACCAGACAGATGCCGGAACACGGCATGTACTGCCCGATTGGGATCTGGACCATGCCCCGCATCGCGGCGGTTGGCTGGCGCTAGATCTCGCTGGTGGGTTTCATGAACGCGGCATCTAGGATGCTTGCGCTGCCAGGTGAAAAAAGCGAAGACATCCCCGCGAGCGGTACAATTTTGGTTGTGCGTTGATGGTACGGATCACTATGCCGATTTAGTTGTCCGAATCAACCGAACTATGGCTTGATTGATTTTCTTTTCTGAATTGCTTTAATTTTACTTATGCCGATTTACCAGCTTGGCGACATCCGCCCCAACATCCACGAGTCTGCCTTCCTGACCGATTCCGTTACCGTGATTGGTGAAGTCACCATCAAGGCGAATGCCAATATCTGGTACGGCGTGGTGATCCGTGGCGATACCGAACCCATCGTCGTCGGTGAAAACAGCAATGTGCAAGAAGGCACCACCCTGCACACCGATCATGGCTGCCCATTAATCATTGGCGACAATGTCACCGTCGGCCATCAGGCCATGCTGCACGGCTGCATCATTGGCGATGGTAGCCTGATCGGCATACAGGCTGTGGTACTCAACAATGCCAAGATCGGTCGCAACTGTCTGGTGGGCGCCGGTGCGCTGGTGACCGAGGGAAAAGAATTCCCCGATAACTCGCTCATCCTCGGTTCGCCGGCACGTGCGGTTCGCACCCTCAATGAGGCCGAACTCGAGAGAATGAAGCAAAGCGCCGAGATGTATACCGCGCGGGCTCGTCAGTATCGTGAACAGCTCAAGCGTATTGACTGATGTATTGACTGATGTATTGACCGATTGCGCGCCTGCATGAGTGACACGCTACAAAAATTCATGTTCGAGAACTCGTTGGTGCGCGGCGAGTTGGTCGAGCTATCTGAGGCTTGGCGTCAGGTGTTAAACAGACGCAGCTACCCGGCACCGGTCGCTTGTATGCTGGGCGAGATGATGTCCGCAGCGGCCCTGCTCTCTGCCAACCTCAAGTTCAACGGTAGCATCATTCTTCAAATCCACGGCGACGGGCCCGTCAAATTACTGGTGGTGGAATGCGACGCGGCATTGCAGCTGCGTGCCACTGCCAAACTGGCCGATGACAGCAGCATCGCCGATAACGCACGATTACAGCAGCTGGTCAATTTGAATGGACAGGGTCGATTCGCCATCACCCTCGACCCCGCCGACAAACTGCCCGGGCTGCAGCCCTATCAAGGCATCGTCGCGCTCGATGGTGAGTCGGTTGCGACCGTGATCGAGAACTACATGCTGCGATCTGAGCAGCTCGATACCAAGCTGTGGCTGGCCGCCGATAACGTCGTCGCGCGCGGTCTGTTACTTCAAAAGCTGCCGGAGCAAGGCGGCAAAACGAGCACTGTGCAAGATACCGATACTTGGAACCGTGCGGTCACACTGGCCTCGACCGTAGGCGATGAAGAGCTACTCGGCACGGACATCATGACCCTGCTGCGCCGGCTGTACTGGGAAGAACAAGTGCGTGTATTCGAGCCGCGCCAACCGATGTTTCGCTGCAGCTGCACGCGCGAAAAAGTCGGCAACATGCTGAAAATGCTCGGGCAAGGTGAAGTCGATGAAGCGCTCGCCGACTTGGGCAAGCTGGACATCAGCTGCGACTTTTGTGGTCAGGGCTATTCGTTTGATCCGGTCGATTGTGCGCAGTTGTTTGCGACAGAAACCTTGGCGGATGCATTGCAGGCGCCCGGGAAAGTACAGCACTAGCTCGGGTTGACTGTGCGGCAAGGCGCTGCCCCGCAGCAAACAGCCTAACGAGGCAGGCGCTTAGTTCTTGGCTGAAGCAGGTGCGCTCGCCTTCGTGCCGCCATCGAGCACCTGAACAAAAATCTCGCCCTCTTTCACCATGCCGAGCTCGTAACGCGCGCGCTCTTCGACCGCGCCGGTGCCTTCTTTCAAGTCTTGTACTTCACTGGCGAGCTTTTCATTACGCTGCCTGAGCTCTTGCTCTTTTTCCAGGGCGGCATCGAGTTGGCGAGAAAGATCCCACACCCGCAGCCAACCGCCCTTACCCAGCCACAGCGGGTACTGGATAACGACCAGCAGCGCAGTCAGGACAATCAGAATCAGTCGCATGGCCGAAGTTGGTTATACGGTTGAGCAGTACTGATCGCGATTGAATTCGCAATAACCGTCGGGATGATGGTTACAGATTATAGAACGCATCACGCCCCGGGTAGGAAGCGATATCACCCAGGTCTTCTTCGATACGCAGCAATTGGTTGTACTTCACCATGCGGTCAGAGCGAGACATCGAGCCGGTTTTGATTTGCAGCGCATTGGTACCGACGGCGATATCAGCAATCGTGGAATCTTCGGTCTCGCCCGAGCGATGCGAAATCACCGCGGTGTAGCCTGCACGCTTGGCCATCTCAATCGCGGCAAAGGTTTCTGTCAGGGTGCCGATCTGATTAATCTTGATCAGTATAGAGTTGGCGATGCCTTCATCGATACCTTGGCGAAGAATTTTGGTGTTGGTCACAAATAAATCATCACCCACCAATTGCACCTTGCTACCCAGGGCTTTGGTCAGCGTAGCCCAACCCTTCCAGTCGCCTTCATGCATGCCATCTTCAATCGAAATAATCGGGTACTTGTCGCTCCAAGTGGCGAGCAGGTTCGTGAAATCTTCAGCCGACAACTTCAGGCCTTCACCATCGAGTTGGTACAGGCCATCTTTGTAAAACTCGGAGGCCGCACAATCCAGCCCAAGCGCGATTTGCGTACCGGGCTCGTAGCCCGCTTTCTCTATCGCTTGCAAGATCAGTTGGATTGCTTCTTCATGACTCTTGACGGATGGCGCAAAGCCGCCCTCGTCACCCACTGCCGTCGTCAAGCCCTTGTCATGCAGGATTTTTTTCAGGGTGTGGAATACCTCGGCGCCGTAGCGAATCGCCTCCCGAAAACTTGGCGCGCCGACCGGGATAATCATGAACTCTTGAATATCGAGGTTGTTGTCGGCATGCGCGCCGCCGTTAATCACGTTCATCATCGGCACCGGCATCTGCATCGCACCCGAACCGCCAAAGTAGCGATACAGCGGCAGACCCGCCTCTTCAGCGGCGGCTTTCGCCACCGCCATGGATACCGCCAACATGGCATTGGCGCCCATGCGCGACTTGTTGTCAGTACCATCCAGATCAATCATGGTGCGATCGAGGAAAGCCTGCTCGGACGCATCCAAACCCATCACCGCTTCAGAGATTTCTGTGTTGATGTTCTCGCACGCGCGCAATACACCTTTGCCAAGGTAGCGGCTCTTATCGCCATCGCGCAGCTCAATCGCCTCGCGCGAACCAGTAGACGCACCCGACGGTACCGCTGCGCGCCCCATCACGCCTGATTCAAGCAGTACGTCGCACTCGACAGTAGGGTTACCGCGCGAGTCGAGAATTTCGCGACCGACGAGATCTACGATTGCACTCATTAAGATCTCCAGGAGAATATGCTAGTACGAAATGAGACGAAAAGAGGGCCTGTGACGTGTACGCGGGCGTTTCCTCATCCAACCAGGCCGGTAAAAAAATTCAGGATTCAATGACTCATCAGTTGAAATCATTTTCGAGAAACGGCTTGCCCTTGACCACACGATCAATCGCCACCAGGCTCTCGAGCAGCTCGCGCATGCGCGCCAGCGGCACAGCATTCGGCCCATCAGACATGGCTTTGGCGGGATCCGGATGCGTCTCCATAAATAGCCCCGCCACACCCACGCCGACTGCGGCGCGCGCCAGCACCGGCACAAACTCGCGCTGCCCTCCTGACGACGTACCCTGCCCACCCGGTAGCTGTACCGAATGGGTGGCGTCAAAAACCACCGGGCAACTGGTCTCGCGCATGATCGCCAGCGATCGCATATCCGACACGAGGTTGTTGTAGCCGAATGAAGCACCGCGCTCGCACACCATGAATACATCGCTAGGCAAGCCGGCTTCGGCCGCCGCCTCGCGCGCCTTCATCACCACATTACGCATGTCGTGCGGCGCGAGGAACTGACCCTTCTTCAGATTCACCGGCTTGCCGGACTGTGCGCAAGCGCGAATGAAGTCTGTTTGCCGGCACAAAAATGCCGGCGTTTGCAATACGTCGACCACCGCCGCCACCGGCGCGATTTCATCGGTATCGTGAACATCGGTGAGCACCGGCACACCAATCTGTTCACGCACCTTGGCCAGAATACTCAAGCCCTTGTTCATACCGAGGCCACGGAATGACG
>JBJTXC010000360.1:0-3422 GCA_046082065.1 Burkholderiaceae bacterium | reverse complement strand
GGCATCTGCGAGCCCATGCCCGACTTGAGAGGCGATGCTGCCTACAAAACTGCCATGTGCGGCGAGATGACGCGACGCACGCTAACGCTTGCTTACCAGCGCGCTCATAAAGCTTAAGACCAGATCTGCGGAGAATACTGATGAGCCAATTAAAAAAAATTACTTTCAAGCTAAATGGCAAAGAAGTGAGTGTTGAAGTGGCGCCACGCGAGCTACTGATTCACACACTGCGCGAAAAATTAATGCTGACGGGGTCGCATATCGGTTGCGAGACCTCGCACTGTGGCGCCTGTACGGTCGATCTGGATGGTTTGTCGGTGAAGTCATGCACCGTATTGGCAGTGCAGTGCGACGGATCAGAGCTACTCACCGTTGAGGGTTTAGAGCAAGGCGGCGTACTACACGCGGTGCAGCAAGCATTTCATGAGGCACATGGATTGCAGTGTGGCTTTTGTACGCCCGGCATGGTGACACGTGCATACCGCCTGCTGAAAGAAAACCCCAACCCAAGCGAGCAGGAAATTCGATACGGCATCGCAGGTAATTTGTGCCGTTGTACGGGGTATCAAAATATTGTGAAAGCCGTGCAACTCGCTGCGCAACGCCTGGCGACTGAAACTGCCTGAGTTTGCAACACCCTTACGAATACGGAGAGCTTCCATGGGCGATATGTCGGAACTGAAAGAGCGTGAAGAAAAACTGCAAGGCATGGGTACATCCATGCTGCGCAAGGAAGATGCCAAATTCATTCGCGGCCAGGGTAATTATGTCGACGACATAAAAATGCCGGGCATGCTGTTCGGTGCGCTGGTGCGCAGCCCCTATGCCCATGCACGTATCAAAGGCATCGATAAAAGCAAAGCGCTTGCCTCGCCGGGCGTGGTGGCAGTGCTGACAGCAGACGACCTGAAGCCGGTCAATCTGCATTGGATGCCTACCGTCGGTGGGGATGTGCAAGCCGTGCTCGCTGACCAGAAAGTGCATTTCCAGATGCAGGAAGTAGCGATGGTGATTGCGACCGACCGCTATGCTGCTGCTGATGGCGCGGCATTAGTGGAAGTTGATTATGAAGAACTGCCCGCGATTGTCGACCCGAAAAAAGCGCTATTACCGAATGCGCCGGTGATACGCGAAGATATTGTTGATAAAAATGATCTGACACACGGGCCGCGCACACACCCGAATCATATTTTTACCTGGGAGGCAGGTAACAAAGATGCAACGGATGCCGTATTTGAAAATGCGGAGGTGGTGGTTCGTGAAGAAATTCTGAATCCGCGCGTACACCCATGCCCACTCGAGACTTGCGGTTGCGTTGCTTCGTTTGATAAACCGACCGGCAAGCTCACGGTATTTGTATCGACGCAAGTGCCGCACCTATTCCGCACCGTGTTGGCTATGTTGTCTGGTATCGCCGAGAGCAAAATCCGTGTGGTCGGTGGTGATATTGGTGGTAGCTTTGGTAATAAGGTACCGATTTATCCGGGCTATGTGGTTGCTACCGTAGCGTCCATCGTGACCGGAGTGCCGATCAAGTGGGTCGAGTCACGCATAGAAAATATCTCTACCTCCAGCTTTGCGCGTGATTACCATGGTGTGGGGGAGTTGGCAGCAGATAAAAATGGCATGATTAAAGGCTTGCGTTTTTCTGCGCTCGCTGATCATGGTGCGTTCAATTCGCATGTATCGGCCACGAAATTCCCGGCCGGATTATTTTCAATTTGTACTGGCTCGTACGCGATTCCCAATGCCTACTGCCGCGTCGATGCGGTGTTCACCAACAAAGCGCCGGGTGGCGTGGCGTATCGCTGCTCGTTGCGGGTGACCGAGGCAATCTACCTGATCGAGCGCATGATTGATGTACTCGCACAAAAAGTGAATATCGACAAAGCAGAAATAAGACGTCGTAACTTTATTCAGGCTGAGCAGTTTCCGTTCACTACACCACTTGGTTGGACTTTGGATTCGGGTGATTATCAAACCGCGTTGGACAAAGTGTTGAAAGCGGTTGATTACGATGGTTTACGCAAGGAGCAAGCCGCCAAACGCGCTGATCCGAATTGTCCAACGCTGATGGGTATTGGGCTCTCGACCTTCACGGAAATTGTCGGTGCGGGGCCAACCGCAGTGTGCGACATCCTTGGTATCGGATTATTTGATAGCTGCGAGATTCGGGTCCATCCAACCGGCGGCGTGATCGCAAGGCTGGGCACCATGACGCAAGGCCAAAGCCACGCCACCACCTACTCGCAAATTATCGCAACCGAGTTGGGTTTGCCTGCGAGCGATATTGTGGTGGAGGAGGGCGATACCGACAAATCACCGTATGGCGCTGGCACCTGGGGCTCGCGTTCGACACCGGTATCGGGCGCAGCGACTGCGCAAGCAGCGCGCAAGATCAAAGCCAAGGCTAAGCAGATCGCAGCGCATTTGCTGGCGGTAGCTGAGGGTGATCTCGAATGGGAAATCGATCGCTTCAAGGTCAAGGGTAATCCGTCACAGTTCAAGACCATGAAAGAGATCTGCATGGTGTCGCACACCGGTAATCTGCCCGCCGGTATGGAGCAGGGCTTGAATGCGGTGGCCTATTACGACCCACCTAACCTGACTTATCCGTTTGGTGCGTATGTATGCGTCGTGGATATCGACAAGCACACTGGTGAGACGACGGTACGGCGTTTTTATGCACTCGATGATTGCGGTACACGCATCAATCCGATGGTGATCGAGGGCCAGATTCATGGTGGCTTGACTGAAGCGTTTGCAGTGGCGATGGGGCAGCAGATGCCTTTCGATGAAAACGGTAACCATCTCGGCAATACCTTGATGGACTATTTCCTGCCAACCGCAGTAGAGACGCCGCGCTGGGAAACAGACCACACGGTCACCCCGTGCCCGCATCACCCATTCGGTGCCAAAGGCGTCGCTGAGTCACCCCACGTAGGTGGCATTCCCTGCTTCACTAACGCAGTCGTCGATGCGTTTGTACATCTGGGTGTGACGCATATGGATATGCCACATAACGCCTACCGCGTCTGGCAGCAGTGCAATCAGTTGGGTATCAACCAGCGATGATTCGGTCAGTGATGATTCGGTCAGTGATGATTCGGTCGGCGATGATTTTCTCAGCGATCAGGCAATCAGCAATGATTCAGTCTGCTATCACTAAGGCTTCAATCAACAGAAGCTTGGTCGTGCGCGTATTGGCAGGTCAAGCATGAATGTCACGCTTGAAAAATCTTTCACGCTGCCCGGCTCGGCTTAGGTTGCCTGGCAAATACTGTGCGACATCGAAGCGGTGGCCAGCTGCATGCCGGGCGCGCGTATCACCGAGCGTATCGATGCGCAGCACTACAAAGGTACGGTGTCGGTCAAGTTTGGTCCGGCCAGTATGTCGTTTCGTGGCGAGATCGAGGTTAAAG
>JBJTXC010000359.1:0-3592 GCA_046082065.1 Burkholderiaceae bacterium | reverse complement strand
GGCGATGCGCTGCCAAGCACCTGGATCACCGCGTTTTACTTGGCCCCATCGCAGCAAGCCTTTGTCAACCACATGGTGCGCGATTACCCTAATTTGACCGTTGTCGATGTTGGCAGCATGGTCGCGCAAGTACAGCAAGTGATTGGTCAGGTGGTGAGTGCCGTTGAGTTTTTGTTCTTGTTCACACTCGCAGCGGGTGTGATGGTACTGGCCGCCGCCATGCTGGTATCGCAGCACGAGCGCGCACACGAATCAGCGCTACTGCGCGCGCTCGGTGCCACCCGTGCGCAGCTATCGCGTGCGCAGTGGGTGGAATGTGCGTTGGTCGGTAGTAGTGCTGGCTTATTGGCGGCGCTGGGTGCGACTGCAGTCGGTTGGATACTGGCGCAGCAGGTGCTCGATGTTGAATGGCTATTCCGTCCCACCGTGCTACTCGCTGGCGTTGCTTTGGGTGTGCTTAGCGCGCTTGCTGGCGGCTGGTTCGGATTACATCGCGTTCTGTCGAGACCGCCCATACTCACCCTGCGCGAAGGCTGAGTACCGTCAAGTAGTCATCATCATCGCCCACGTAGAGTCGCTCCACGTTAGTTCGGGTGGAGGTAGATGTAATGCGAGGGAGTGGCTGCGCGTCGTCGTGCACTACACATCAACATGGCACGCTAGCGGTCGCGCTGAATTGCGCACTCAGTCGGTTGATTCAAGCCGTCTCAAGCACGTGCCTCGCATTGCTGCTACTTTCATGCAGCATTGCCCTGGGCTTGTCGGGCTGCGCCTCGATGGCACCCGGCATACAGTTCTCCAAAGCAGAGGTGGTTGACGGCGAAGATGCCCAACAAGTCAACCCCGCAATCCAACCGATTACACCCGCCTTGGTGCAATCCGAGCAGCAAGCGCGCGAGCAGCGCGCGCTGGAAGACATCAGCGCATTAATGCAAACCCCTGCGCCATATCGTATCGGTGCGGGTGATGTGCTGAGCATTGTGGTTTGGGATCATCCCGAGTTATCGGCCACCATGTTGCCGCCACAACCCGCTGCGGGTATGGGTCCGATTGGCGTCGCTGCAAGTCCGATGCAACCCGGTGCCGGTTTCGAAGTTGATCAAAACGGCATGCTGGATTTTCCGTACGCCGGTCGCATCAAGGTGATTGGCCTGACGACGAGCGAAATTCACGCGCTGCTCACCCGGAAGCTGTCGACATTCTTGCGCGACCCCAAGGTGACACTCAAGGTGCAGCATTACCGCAGCCAGCGTGTGTACGTCGATGGTGAGGTCAAGTTACCAGGCGTACAACCGGTCAATGATATTCCGATGACACTGACCGAAGCCATCAACCGCGCCGGTGGTATGAATCCAGTGGCGGATCAGAGTCGGGTACTACTCACCCGCGAACATAAAACCTACGTCATCAACTTGCCGCAGATGGTGCAGCGGGGTGTTAATCCCGCAGCCATCTTGTTGACCAACGGGGATCTGGTACGCGTGATGTCACGTGACGATAACAAGGTATTTTTATCCGGCGAAGTGAACTCGCCGAGCGCGCTGGCCATGCGTAACGGCAGGCTTACGCTGAACGAAGCGTTGGGCGAGGCTGGCGGTATTAATCCTGTGACGGGTGATGCACGCAAGGTCTATGTAGTGCGTCGCACGGTGAACACATCGCGGGTTTACCAGTTGGATGCCAACGCACCCGGTGCGCTAGCGGTTGCCGAGGGATTCGAGCTGCAACCGAAAGATGTGGTGTATGTCGCTGCCACACCGCTCACGAACTGGAGTCGTACGGTCAGCGCGATGATTCCCGGTTCGTTACCGACTGCAGTCATCGCAACCACGCCACCCCCCGGGCGTTGATCAGATTCGTTTTTTCACCCGACCTACGGACACTCATCGGATGCCAACATCCCCTCTGCAGCTAGGCTATGCGGGCGAGCAGCCCATTATTTTTTCCGACTATCGTGATACCGACTTACGCAGCTACTTGGATACATTGCTCGCGAATGCCTGGTTGATCGGCTGGGTCACCGTCATCATCACCTTGGTGGGTACGCTCTACGCTTTTACAGCGCGGCCGGTGTATGAAACCAGCTTGATGGTTCAGGTCGAAGAAAAAGGACAGCGCGACCCCAAAAGTATTTTAGGCGAGGCGGGTGCCATCATTGACTACAAGACGGCCGCCTCCGCCGAGGTGTAGTTGATGCGCTCACGGCTAGTGATTGCGCGTGCGATTGATCGCCTGGGGTTGAACATCAGTGCGCGGCCTGATCGCGTGTCAGTGCTGGGCTCGGTGGCTGCGGGCATGGGCTTGGTCAATCTGATCCCCGAATTGCGTGGCTTGGGTGGCTATGCGTGGGGTGATGAGCGTATCGAGGTGGGCGTATTTGATGTGCCGGAGTATCTAGAGAATCATGCCTTCAGCTTGCGTGCGCTCGGTGCCGGCCGTTATCAGCTCAGCGATACGGACAGTGGCGTTAACTTCGTTGGCCGCATCGGACAAACCTTGAACGAGATGACCGCGTATGGCCCGATCGAGCTGCTTATCAACAGGCTCGATGCCAGCACCGGTACCCACTTCACTTTGATTTGCCGCTCGCGCGTGGCAGCGATTGAGGCGGTACAAAAATCGCTTGATGTACAAGAAGTCGGTAAGCAATCGGGCGTGATCGTGGCGACCCTGAAGGGTAGCAGTGCGCTTGAGGTGTATCGCCTGCTGACTGAAATCAGTCGCGAGTATTTGGCGCAGAACACCACCCGGCGCACCGAAGAAGCCGATCGATCATTGGCGTATTTGAATCAGCGCATACCCGAGGTAAAGCGCCAACTGGAGTTGGTCGAAGCGAGATATAACGCTTACCGCAATACACACGGCATGGTCGATGTGGGCGAAGAAGGGCGACTCGGCTTGCAGCGCTCATCAGCAGCACGCACTCGCAAAATCGAGCTAGAGCAAAAACGCACCGAGCTACTATCGCGATACACCGCCGCTCATCCGGCAGTCACCGCCATCGATCAGCAACTGCGTGAGGTCGCACAAGATTTACGCGACACCACCACCCAACTTCGGCAGCTACCCCTACTTGAACAAGAGATGGTCAGGCTGGCGCGTGAGGTGAAGGTGAATAGTGAGCTGTACACCGCACTGACGCAATCGGCGCAGCAACTGCAACTGATTACCGTCGCACGGACCAGTAATGTTCGCTTGATCGATACACCAGAAAAACCAGACCAGCCCGTCACCCCGAATCGTCCACGCATCATTGCATTGGCGATGTTTCTTGGGCTGTGCATGGGTACGCTGTTGGCCTTCTTGCGACGCTCGGTGCGCAACACAATCGATGATCCGGAGCAGCTTGAGCGTATGTTTGGTTTACCGATTTACGCGAGTATTCCACACAGCCAGACGCAGCAGACGCTGGCTACCAGTAGTCGAGATCAGAACAAGCTGCCATTGTTATCGCGCGTTGCGAGTATGGATATTGCAGTCGAAGGTTTGCGCAACTTGCGTAGCGTGCTGCAATTCTGCATGCGGCAGAGTGCCAACAACATTGTATTAATCACCGGGCCGAGCGAAGGCATCGGCAAATCATTTGTGTCGG
>JBJTXC010000358.1:0-6205 GCA_046082065.1 Burkholderiaceae bacterium | reverse complement strand
GCATGGATGCCATCATCGCTGACGGCAAACCCGCACCCATGGTGGCAAGTGCGTTGTCCAGCAAAATCGTATTCGGTTGATGCGCAGGGTAGTTACGCGCAAACCAGATTTTATAAACGCCGTTATCCAGCGCGATGATGTCACGGTCACGCATGACTGCACGAATATCTTTAACAATGCGCTGCGGTAACATTGGGCAACGATCATCATCCTCAGCCTCGGAGATACGCTGCTCGACATCGGCTTTCACTTGCTTGAACAGCGTCAGGTCGATCAACAATTTACCTTGGAGCATACGTGTGAGGTGGCTCAGCGAAAGCGCCAGATCACCCACCACTTCCACCTGCGGGAAATAAACCTGATCCACCTGTGCGGCACGGTAGTTCACATGCACCACGGTTTGCCCCGCGGGCTCCATGAAGAAAGGCGGTTTTTCTACGACGTCGTGGCCGATGTTGATAATCAAATCGGCTTGATGAATGTATGCATGCAGATAATCATCATCTGATAGCGCGGCAGTACCCAAATACAGCGGTGAAGATTCATCCACCACGCCTTTACCCATTTGGGTTGTAAAGAACGGTATCTGCAACTGATGCACAAAATCGTGAATCGCACCACGCGCGCGTTTACGGTTGGCGCCGGCACCCACCAGCACCAGCGGGTGTTTGGCTTTTATTATTAAATCAGCGACAGTCTCGAGCACGGCATCCGAGGCTTCGGCGTAGTAGCGTGGATGCGGCGGAATCGGCTGCGCGTCGCATAGTTCGGCTGCAATGTCTTCTGGTAGCTCGAGCAGCACCGCACCGGGACGTTCTTCTTCAGCGAGTCGAAAGGCTTCGCGCACCAGTGCAGGAATCGTGTTGCCATTGACGATTTGACGCGCCATTTTGCAGATCGGCTTGAACAACTGCACGATATCGACGATCTGGAACTGCCCCTGCTTGGATTTCTTGATCGGCTTTTGTCCGGTGATCATGATCATCGGGAAAGCACCCAAATGCGCATATGCCGCAGGCGTGGCAAAGTTGGTTGCGCCCGGGCCCAGCGTCGCCATGCACACGCCGGCTTTGGCGGTGAGGCGCCCATACGTCGCCGCCATAAAGGCAGCGCCTTGCTCGTGGCGGGTGAGTATCAGGCGAATTTTTTTAGAAGTACGCAGCGCATCGAGCAAGTCGAGGTTCTCTTCGCCGGGTACCGCGAATACATATTCCACCCCTTCATTCTCGAGCGCCTCGACAAATAACTCTGACGCTTTGCGCTGATGCGCGTGTTCCCCCGATGCCGTTGCCATGATCACCTTCCTCCCTGGTCAGGGCGCCCATCACAGCCAGCGCCGATTAATTATTATTTTGTTACTGATGAAGCGTTGGAATTATCACTCGACGGTGTTTCGGTCTTCTGATCGATCGGCGCCGCTGGCTCAACCACCGCAGGTGGTTCCGTAACAGGCGTTGACGGTGCCATCACCATACCCAACGGCGACACCCCTATCCAGCGTACATGCAGCACCATCATGAATACGACCCAAGCTACGGTGCCGATCACGAGCGTGAGTCCACTGCGCGCTGCGGTACCAGCGGGATAGGTGGTGCCATTGGCACGATCACGCTTGCGTGAATAAACAAAGCTGGCGACTGCCCAGATCAGAAAACTGGCGAATAGCAGCACATCAGCCAAATTGCCATTCGCCAGCAGATGCGCGAAGGCCCAGGTCTTTACTCCGGCGACCATCGGGTGACCCTCTTTGGCCTTGATGGCATTGCCCGGCACATACGCGGCGGTGACCAGCACGAAGGCGATCAGCGTCAGCGGAATCGTGAGGTAATAGGCCCATAGCGGCGGGGTCCAGAGCGGCAGGCCGTATGTGCGTGCCTGGCCATAGCCAATCACGATCAGAACAAAGCCGGCGATCGATACCACTGTAATCAAGCCTTTCCAAGCATTTTCGCCGAAACGGCCAATCAGGCTGCTGCGCGCAGAATCAGCCAGCATACGCGTCGAGTGCGCCCCCAGAAAAAGCACCAATCCGATGATAAGCAGGGCCATCGTGATTTCTCCGTACAATGCAATGTCCTGAGTTTAACCGACAACAAGCGCCTTTCTCGTTCGGCAGCGAACAGCGTTCGTTACCCCCGCGATCGGCGTCACCAGACAGGCCCCAAAACCCGAGCCGGAGCGCCCCGAATGACACCCGCCACCCGAACCCGCCAGATATTCGCTGCCGTGATTGGCAATGCACTGGAGTGGTACGACTTCGTGATCTACGGTTTCATGACCGTGATTATTTCCAGATTATTTTTTCCGGCCGAGAGTGAGTACGCTTCATTACTGATTGCGATGGCCACCTTCGGTGTTGGCTTTTTCATGCGTCCGGTCGGCGGTGTCTTTATCGGGCTATATGCTGATCGTCGCGGTCGCAAAGCGGCGCTGCAGTTAATCATTTTGCTGATGACGATCGCGACTGCGATGATTGCATTTGCCCCCACCTATGCCGCGATTGGTATCGCTGCACCGGCCATCATGGTGCTCGCGCGGCTATTACAAGGCGCGGCGACGGGCGGTGAATTTGCCAGCGCAACCGCATTTCTGATTGAAAGCTCACCCCCTGAGCGACGCGGTTTTTTTGGTTCTCTGCAAATGGTCGGGCAAAGCATCGCCGCCTTGACGGGTGCCACCGCTGGCATGTTAGTCACGCAGGGACTAACGCCCGAACAAATTGATGATTGGGGCTGGCGCTTGCCTTTCTTGTTTGGTTTGTTGATCGGCCCGGTGGGTTTATGGATGCGGCGTCATTTGTCGGAGACCGAAGAATTTGTCGCGGCAGCACAAGATGAAACTCAGCATCTGGGTTTGATGGCGGTGTTGCGTGAACATTTACGCGATGTGCTGGTGTGCTTCGGCTTGGTGGTATCCGCCACCATCATGTTTTATGTGGTGCTGATTTATATGCCCACCTATGCCAAGACACAGTTGCACATTCCGCTCAATGAGGCGTTCACTGCGCAAGTGGCTGGGCTGATTTTTTTGACGGTGCTAATCCCGTTGTTTGGCATGCTCTCGGATCGAATCGGTCGGCGCGCTGTGCTGATGCTGGCTGCTGTTTTGTATTTGATACTGACTTATCCCATGATGGCGTGGTTACTCGCTGAGCCTTCATTGATTCGTTTGACCGTCATGCAAATCGTGTTGTGTAGCGCGATTGCAGTAGGCTTTGGTGCGATTTCCACTGCCTTGGCCGAGCAGTTTCCGGTGCGACAGCGCTCGACAGGTTTGGCCTTGGCCTACAACGTCGCAGTCATGATCTTTGGCGGGTTTGCGCAGCTGATTGTGACCTGGCTAATCAAAGAGACCGGCTCGCTGCTCGCGCCATCGTTTTATGTGATGTTTGGTGCGTCAGTTGGTTTGACGGCAGCGTGGTTTATTACCGATCGTCGGCCGCAGCAGGCTAAGTCTTAAATCAAAGCGTGTGGAAGGTACCAAACAAATGAAGTCATAGAAAATCATTCACATTCAATCATTCACAGAAAAAATCTAAGAAATAATTTAATCAGGATTATCCGCATGCGCTACTTGAATCACCTGCTACTAGCTTTCGCGGTACTGGCCGTCACTACAGTGTCACATGCTGACGAAGGCCCGGTATACGGCCCCGAACTGGAAGGTTTTGATTACCCGCTGCCGGTACAACGTTTTATGTTTCAGTCGCAGCGGCAGCAAGTACACATGGCTTATTTAGATGCGCAGCCTGATCGCGCCAATGGCCGCACTGTCGTACTTTTACATGGCAAAAATTTTTGTGCTGCGACTTGGGAAGGCACCCTGCGCTTTTTGCAGGCGAACGGATTTCGGGTGATCGTGCCTGATCAGATCGGCTTCTGCAAATCGAGCAAACCCGCTGCATACCAATACACCTTCCAGCAACTGGCGAGTAACACTAAGGCCTTGCTGGATTCAATCGGCATCAAACGTTTCATCGTCATGGGGCATTCAACCGGCGGCATGCTGGCCACGCGCATGGCGTTGATGTTTCCTGAACAGGTCGAGCGCTTGGTGATGGTCAACCCGATCGGGTTGGAAGACTGGAAAGCAGAGGGCGTGCCGACCTTATCGTTGGACCAGTGGCACGCACGCGAGCAACAACTGACTGCCGAGCGCATTCGTAACTACGAGCGCGTGACGTACTACGTGAATGAGTGGCGGCCTGAATATGAGCGCTGGGTGCAGATGATTGCGGGGATGTTTCGAGGGCCAGGGCGCGACATCGTTGCGTGGCACTCTGCGCTCACATACGACATGATTTTTACCCAGCCGGTGCTGTATGAGTTCGGCAAACTGAAAGTACCCACTTTGCTGCTGTTTGGCGAGAAAGACAACACGGCGATTGGTAAAGATATTTCACCCCCCGAGATCAAGGCAAAATTGGGTGATTACCCCAAGCTGGCGCGTCGCACCGCTGCTGCGATTCCCGGTGCCGAGTTGGTCCTGTTCCCCGAACTGGGCCATGCGCCACAGATGCAAGATCCCGAGCGCTTTCATGCAACATTAATCAAAGGTATGAAATGAGTTCTGCACCCTCAGCACAAGAGCAGTTTGACGCACAGGCGTCGAGTATTCTGACCGCCGTCTATCTCACGCCGGATGTGGTGGCGCAGCGTGAAAAAGTGTTGGCGTTGTTGGCGCCCAAGCACGGTGAGCGTGCGCTCGATATTGGTTGCGGCCCGGGTCTGACGACCGAGGCGCTAGCACTCGCGGTGGGCCAGACCACAGAGGTTGTGGGTGTTGATATTGCGCCGCCCATGCTGTCGATTGCCAAGGAGCGATGTGAGTCGTATGCGGCGGTGAGTTTTGAGATGGCGGATGTGACGAAGCTGCCATGTCGTGATGCCCAATTCGATATCGCGTTAGCGTCGCAGGTGTATGAGTATGTAGAGCAGGTTGATACCGCGCTGCGCGAACTCGCACGCGTCGTTCGCCCCGGTGGTCGGGTTGCGCTGGTCGACACGGATTGGGAATCAGCGGTGTGGGCAAGTCATGATGATGCGCGTATGCGCCGTGTGCTCGAGACATGGGATCAGCATATTCCGCACCCACAATTGCCACGCACCCTCAAGCGTCGGATGCAGCAAGCAGGTTTTGAGCAGATCAGGGTCGAGGTGGTGCCGCTATTGAATCTGACTTACGACCCGCAAACTTATAGCGTCGGCATGATGACGCTGCTGGGTAATTTCGCGGCCGGGCGTAATGGTTTGACCGAACAAGATATCGCCGCTTGGCGCGATGACGCGCGCGTGATGGGTGCCGAGGATCGCTATTTTTTCAGTCTCAATCGCTATGTGTTTTTGGCGACAAGAGCAGGCTAGTGACGAAACAACGCTCGATTGTTCTTAACCGCTATCGAGTGGAAGTATGGCGCAAACTGCTGTTCGTTGTATTCGAAGGTATGCATGAATCGATCGAACAACTCAAGTTCTTGAGACGCCGGCTCACGTGTACTCAAAATCGCGTCATATAAATTCACCAGCACCGAGAGCTGCTGATCCTTGTCTAGCACGCGCAGGCAGTTAACCAGGAACTCATCAATCGAGTTCAGCTTGGTGTAGCGGTTGGCAATTTCCAATAGTTCGCGATCATTTTTTAATGCAGTCACCAAGCGGCTGATTTCATGCGGCTCGATCTTGCCATCTGCGTTGATCATGTAGATCAATGCCGCTGCAAATGCGATGCGTGGGCTCAGCTCGGGTGCTTCACCAAAGTACTCGGTCAGCTGCTCACCGCAGTGAAGACAAAACTTTGCCTCGGCACTATGGCCTTCGGTGGTGCAGGCGTGGCAGGTACGGGTGGTGGTTTCCGATAATGTTTTGCGCACGGCACGCTGCGCGATCATTTCAGCCGACACAATCCCGGTCGGTACCGCCAAAATGCCCCAGCCGAACATCATCATCATGGACGCGATCAAGCGACCAAAATCGGTATGCGGGGTGATATCACCAAAGCCAACCGTCGTAATAGTAGTGATGGCCCAGTAAATCGAAATCGGCACGCTGGTAAATCCATGCTCGGGCCCTTCAACCACATAAAGAAGGGATCCAAGAATGACGACCAAGGAAAAAATAATTGAAATGAATACGCCAATCTTGCGGCGGCTATCCGCCACTGCCATCATCAGCCACTGCAGCTCGTCGACATAACCGGTCATCTTCAG
>JBJTXC010000357.1:0-3069 GCA_046082065.1 Burkholderiaceae bacterium | reverse complement strand
GAGCGGAATGCTGCTTCGTCTGCATGTAGACACTCTGCAAACTCACGCTCCGTCATCGAAACACCAAATGGCCTTTGTTTATCAGTCATTTTTGTCTCCTCAGGTTGTTATCAAGGGCAGCTTCGCCCCCTTCGCTGCAGGGCTACGCCGGCACAGAGGCTTCCGATCCAGGAGGTCTCACTGCCGGCCCAACCCTCAACACTGCCGCTGCCTGATTACTCAACGCAGCCTGTTTCGCCCAACGCGCCGGCGAAGCAAATAAACTGAGAGCAATCGTGTCAATATGAATAAAACTGACCCGACTGCCAGATCGCAGACATTCCCTACAATTTCCCTAATCAGTCTCGCTCGTAAAGCTGTTTTTATTGTTGGCATTACGATACACCGATACGCCTGCAAATCAACAGCAATTCATGGGAATTTTGATGCTGCAGCGCGATGATGTTTCCGAATTCACAAGCTTGGTTGGCAACTCGTAAAGTATTCGACAAAGAACACTTCTCATTTACACAGTGTTTACAAAGAGGCTATCAATTGCGACTGCCAGTCACTTTGTGCAAGCATCGGATTTGGTGCAAGCATCAGATTGAGTGCAAGCATCGGATCAAAAATCAGGGCAAATAAAAAGCGCACCCGGGGGTGCGCTGAAAGGTGCTACGGAGAGAGACAAAAAAGCTAGAAGCGATTCAGGTCACTAAATGCTGCGGCTTGCCGGCAATGAAGCACTCGACGTTATCGATTAATTGATCAGCCAAAAACTGCATTGCACCATCTGATGCCCAGGCCACATGCGGCGTGAGAATAAAGTTTGGCGTTTTTATGTCCAGCAAAGGGTTACCATCTTTGGGTGGTTCTTTGGTCAGCACATCAAAACCTGCGCCTGCAATCAAGCCTGTTTCAAGTGCTGTCTTGAGTGCCTGCTCATCCACCAAACCACCGCGTGCCGTGTTGATCAGAATCGCGCTGCGCTTCATTTTCTTGAACTGCTCAAGACCGATGAAGTTGCGCGATGACGGCGTCAACGGGCAGTGCAGAGAAATAATGTCTGACTCTGCAAACACCACGTCCGGGTCAGTGAACTCGACATCCGGTGCTTTAGGGGGCGGGTGGTCTGCGAACAGCACACGCATGCCAAATACTTTGGCAATCGCTGCAGTACCTTGACCCAGCACGCCTTCACCAAAAATACCAATCGTGCTGCCGTGCAGATCCTGAATCGGATGATCAAAAAAGCAGAACTGATCTTGCGCCTGCCAACGACCACGCAGCACATCTTCGCGATACGCAATCAGATTACGGCGTAACGCAAAGATGAGCGCAAAGCTATGCTCCGGCACGGTATGGACCGCGTAGTTGCGAATATTCGCAACCGCGATACCGCGTTCACGACAAGCGTCTACATCGATCACGTCGTAGCCGGTGGCTGCGACCGCAATCATTTTCAGCTTGGGCAGGCGCTCCAGTGAAGCGCGCCGGATCGGCACCTTATTGGTAATAGCCACCGTGGCGTTGGCAGTCGGTCTGCGACCGACGGCTCCAACGTCTGTGAGTGCTCTTCCCAGGTGTGCGCGAAGCTTGGTTTGCGGACCTCAGCCTTTAACGACTGCCGATCGAGAAAGACTATGTGTTCCATTCGATTCCTTAAGCTCGTTCGGGGTGCCACGAATCAGCAAGCCTGACGGTGGCTGATGGGTGCGCCAGTATTCGCTGGCTGCCGCAACGCCGCTACCCGGTGTCACCGAGATACCGCAGTCGAGCATCGCCATCTCGGCACCGGCAATCGCTGCCATCAGATGCACTTCGTTCATGTCACCCAAGTGACCGATGCGGAACAGCTTGCCAGCCACTTTCGACAGACCAGCGCCCAAGGAAACGTTGTAGCGGGAGTAGGCGCGTGCGATCACTTCAGCACCGTTCTTGCCCTCTGGGACCAGAATCGCAGAGACGGTATCCGAGTACCACTTGGCTTCTTTCGCGCACAGCTTCAGACCCCAGCCTTTGATCACTGCTGCGCGAACACCTTCTGCGAGGTAATGATGACGCGCGAAGATGTTATCGAGACCTTCTTCCTCGATCATCTTGAGTGATTCAACCAAGCCGTACATCAACGACAGCGCCGGGGTGTAGGGGAAGTAACCGGTCGAGTTTGCATTCAGCATGTCGCCGAGATCGAAGTAAGCGCGCTTCATTTGTGCGCTTTCACGCATGGCAAGCGCTTTTTGGCTGGCGCACAAAATACCCAAGCCAGCAGGTAGCATCAGGCCTTTTTGCGAGCCCGACACAGCCATATCCACGCCCCAGTCATCGAAACGGAAATCGATCGAACCGAGCGACGATACGCAATCCACAAACAGCAGTGCAGGGTGCTTGGCTTCATCGAGCGCTTCACGCACACCGGCAATGTCGGAGGTGACTCCGGTCGCGGTTTCGTTGTGGCAGGCCAGCACCGCTTTGATCTTGTGGCTAGTGTCTGCTTTGAGAATATCGGTGTATTGCTGCAGCGGTACGCCCGTGCCCCACTCACAATCCACCACCTGAACGTCGAGGCCCAAGCGGGTGCACATATCAATCCACAAATGACTGAACTGACCAAAGCGCGCAGCCAATACACGGTCACCCGGTGACAGCGTGTTGGTGACAGCAGCTTCCCAGCAGCCTGTACCCGACGACGGGAAAATAAACGGTGTGCCGTGCTCGGTGCGGAAGACTTTCTTCAGCCCCGGCATCATGTCGTTAGTGAGTGCAGGGAATTTCGGCGAACGATGATCTTCCATCGACACCATCATTGCGCGCAGCACGCGATCGGGAACATTGGTCGGTCCCGGTACAAATAAAAAGTTACGTCCAGCCATGGATCTCTCCTTCCATCTCAATATCAAAAATTGTTTATATGGGCACGCTCGGCTCCTCTGTGGGAGCCTGCTACAACGCCACTACCTCGAAGCGTGAACGCTGCCTTAGCGCGCGTACACGGGATGCGCGTCGGTCAACAGCTTGACCTCGGCTTTGACACGCGCAATCGTCGCTGCGTCGTGCGGGTGATCGAGTACATCAGCAATCAAATGACCC
>JBJTXC010000356.1:0-2176 GCA_046082065.1 Burkholderiaceae bacterium | reverse complement strand
CAAACCTGTCTCACCCGCGACCTGATCGCGTTCGCGGCGGTTGCGGTTACGACCACCACGACGACGGCGACGGCGCGGTTGGTCATCACCACCCTCGGTCTCACCAGCAGCTATCGGTAACGGCGCTACGCCGACACTGTCGGTTGCTACACCGAGTTGCAGGCTGGCTTGGGCGTGTTGCTCGGCGGGCGCACGCTCTTCCTCTGGCTTGCGCTCGGGCCGCGGTTGACGCGGTGGGCGCTCGCGTTTTGCTTCAGCGGCCTCTTGCTGCTCGCGCTGCTCTCGCGCTGGTTTGGGCGGACGCTGTTCTTTACTCTCTTTGGGTTCTTTCGCGACTTTCGGCGTTGCCTCCTTGGCCGGTTTGGCCTCGGCGCTGCGCTCATCACGATCGCGGCCTCGGCCGCGTCCGCGGCGGTTACGTCCACCGCGCTCACCGCGATCCGAGCGTTCACGCACCGCGGGCTTGGCCAATTCAGGCTCCGTCGCTGCACCGGATTTTTTACGGAACAATCCGAACAGCCGCGACAGGAAACCCTCGGCAGCCGCTTCGTCGGTTGAGGCAGCCCCCGGCTCGGGCTTGCGCTCAACAATTGGCGCTGGCCGGTCCGGCGTGATGCTTTTCACCATGGCTTCCTGCCGTGGTTTTGCTTCTTCCGCTTTGCGTTTGCTGTAGCCGATGTCGGCGTCGACCTCTTCAGCCATACGGTAGCTGGCTTGCAAGTCGTCCAGACGCGGATCATCGTGCTTGATACGTTCGAGTTTGTAGTGCGGTGTTTCCAGGTGCTTGTTCGGGATCAGGATAACCGTCACGCGATGTCGCGTCTCGATCTTCAGGATTTCGCCGCGTTTTTCATTCAGCAAAAAGGCAGCAACATCGACCGGCACCTGCACATGAATCGCGGCCGAGTTCTCTTTCATTGCTTCTTCTTGAATGATGCGCAACACCTGAAGTGCAGACGAGTCGGTATCGCGAATATGGCCGGTACCGTTACAGCGTGGGCACGTGACGTGACTGCCTTCGGATAGTGATGGGCGCAGCCGCTGACGCGACAACTCCATCAACCCGAAACGAGAGATTTTGCCCATCTGCACTCGCGCGCGGTCGTAGTGCAGGGCATCTTTGAGTCGGTTCTCGATTTCGCGCTGGTTCTTCGCGCTCTCCATATCGATGAAGTCGATCACGATCAGGACCCAAGTCACGCAGACGCAGCTGACGTGCGACTTCTTCTGCCGCTTCAAGGTTGGTGTTGAACGCCGTGGTCTCGATATCCGAGCCGCGCGTCGCGCGTGCCGAGTTCACGTCAATCGAGACCAGCGCCTCGGTGTGATCCACCACGATCGCGCCGCCAGAAGGCAAGGGCACCGTACGCGAGTAAGCGGTTTCAATCTGGTGCTCAATCTGGAAACGCGAGAACAGCGGCACATCGTCGCGGTAGCGCTTGACGCGCGGCACCATGTCCGGCATCACATGGCTCATGAACTGTTGCGCTTGTTCATGAATGTCGTCGGTGTCGATCAGAATTTCGCCGATGTCAGGCTGGAAGTAATCGCGAATGGCGCGAATCACCAGCGACGACTCCTGATAAATCAGGAAAGCACCCGGCGCCGATTTGGACGCGCCATCGATTGCAGTCCACAACTGCATCAGGTAGTTCAAGTCCCACTGCAGTTCGTCGACCGTACGACCAATACCTGCGGTGCGCGCAATGACCGACATGCCATGCGGCAGATCGAGCTTATCCATGGTTTCGCGCAGTTCCTGGCGGTCTTCGCCTTCAACCCGGCGCGACACACCGCCGCCACGCGGGTTGTTCGGCATGAGCACCAGATAACGGCCCGCGAGTGAGACAAACGAGGTCAGCGCCGCGCCTTTATTACCGCGCTCTTCCTTCTCGACCTGGACCATGATCTCCTGGCCCTCGCGCAGCGCTTCCCGGATGCTGGCGTTGCGTACGTCCACGCCTTCGCGGAAATAGCTACGGGCGACTTCCTTGAATGGCAAAAAGCCGTGGCGCTCCTCACCGTAGTTGACGAAGCAGGCCTCAAGCGAGGGCTCAATGCGGGTGATGACACCCTTGTATATGTTCGATTTACGTTGCTCGCGACCGGCGGTCTCGATATCGATGTCGATCAGCTTTTGGCCATCGACAATGGCGACGCGCAGTTCTTCCTGCTG
>JBJTXC010000355.1:0-3478 GCA_046082065.1 Burkholderiaceae bacterium | reverse complement strand
ATGAAATCGATCGCGCAAGGTTTGGATAACGCGGGTGTGCCGCTGATTGAAGTCACGCATGGCGATGGCCTGGGTGGCTCGTCGGTGAACTACGGTTTCCCTGCGCACACCGACGAGGAATATCTCGGCGCGGTGATCCCGACGATGAAACAAGCCAAGGTCTCTGCCCTGCTGCTACCGGGTATAGGCACGGTAGATCATCTGAAGATGGCGCATGAACTCGGTGTGCACACGATACGGGTGGCGACGCACTGTACCGAAGGTGATGTATCGGAGCAGCACATCACTATGGCGCGCAAGATGGAGATGGATACGGTCGGCTTTTTGATGATGGCGCACATGAACACGCCGGAGGGTTTGGTCAAGCAAGCCAAGCTGATGGAAGGCTACGGTGCTAACTGCATTTATGTCACCGACTCGGCCGGCTACATGCTGCCGGATGATGTGCGTGTACGCATCGACGCAGTACGTCAGGCGCTCAAGCCCGAGACTGAGCTGGGGTTTCATGGCCATCACAACATGGCGATGGGCGTTGCGAATTCAATTGCAGCGATTGAATCGGGCGCGAATCGTATTGATGCTGCCGCCGCAGGTCTGGGCGCGGGTGCAGGCAACACACCGCTGGAAGTGTTGGTGGCGGTGCTTGATCGTATGAGCGTGAACACCGGTGTCGATGTTTGGAAGATTCAGGATGTCGCAGAAGACTTGGTGGTACCGATCATGGACTTCCCGATTCGTATCGATCGTGATGCGCTGACGCTGGGTTACGCCGGGGTATACGGGTCTTTCTTGCTGTTCGCGAAGCGTGCCGAAGCCAAGTACGGCATTCCGGCGCGCGAGCTGCTGCTGGAACTTGGTCGTCGCAAGATGGTGGGCGGCCAGGAAGACATGATCGAAGATGCCGCGCTAACGCTCTCGCGTGAACGCAGAGAACGTGCTGCCAAAGCGGCTTAAATTATTCAATTGAGGAGAACATCATGCCGTTTGCACAAATACACATGCTGGAAGGCCGCACCGAAGACCAAAAGCGAGCCGTCATAGAAAAGGTGACTCAGGCTTTGCATGAAGCCGTTGGCGCACCGAAAGAGACAATTCGTATCCTGATCTCTGAAGTACCCAAGACCCACTGGGGTATCGGTGGCACCTCGGCCAAAGATCTCGGGCGCTAGAGGCTTTTCCAGGGCGGCGCCAACAAAAACCTCATCCCGGCGTAGGCCGGGATCCAGCGTGCTTGCCTGCAGATCAGTCTGTTCAAGCAGTGCATCATCACGCCTGAATCTACCGTCTGCGAGACTTGTGTAAAATCTGAGGCGCCCTACAAACCCGGTGTTTCACACAGCCCTCAAAGACCAACCATGGACAATGATTTTCTGATCCCTCTGCTGGTTACCCTCATCACCGCGATGGCCATCGGCGCTATCTACTTGCTGATGATGTTGATGAATGATGGTCAACCGGATTCGAATGAGGAAGAATCGCTGGAAGATTATGTCGCTGATCAAGGCGCTGCCCCGCTAGCGCAAGCTGAGTCAGACGCAGACGCCAGCGAGGCTGCCGCCCCGGCAAAGCCTCAACAAACTTAAAAGCCACCATGTCCCCTGCTGATGCGGCGTTGGTTGCCGCGGGTGCTTTTTTGGCCGGCGCCATGAATGCCATCGCAGGAGGCGGCACGTTTTTTTCATTTCCGGCGATGCTGGTCGCCGGCGTACCACCCGTCGCCGCAAATGCCAGTAATACCGTAGCCCTATGGCCCGCCAGTATCTCGAGTGCGTGGGCCTACCGACGCGAAGCGATGCGCCATGGTCGTTGGGCGGTTCTGCTCGCCATACTCTCGGTGATCGGTGGCTTGCTCGGTGGCTTGCTGCTGCTGGCAATCTCCAACCAAACCTTCATGCGACTGGTGCCTTGGCTACTGCTGGTCGCGACCACGCTGTTTGCACTGAGCGCGCAAGTCAGTCGCATCATTCGCTGGCTGAAGCAAAGACTCCGCATCGCCGCCTCTGAAAAGCCGGGCAGCATCGGTGGTGCGATATTTCAACTGGTGGTGGCGATCTATGGCGGTTTCTTTGGCGCCGGCATGGGGATTTTGACGCTGGCCGCACTCTCGGTTCAGGGTTTCGACGATATGCAGGAAATCAACGCCCTGAAAAATCTCACGTCGGCGATGAACTACACCGTCGCCGCTCTCACCTTCATCATCGCCGGCGCAATCAGCTGGTCGCACACTTTGGTAGCGTTAGTCACGGCCGCGATCGGCGGTTATGTTGGCGCTGCGTTTGCACGCAAACTGCCCGCACTGTGGTTGAAACGTCTGGTCATCGCGGTTGGCGCCACGCTGACCGTGGTGTACTTCATCAAGAGTGCTTGAGTGGCGGATAATTTCCTCCGCCTTGTTCTCAAGCTGTGAGCGTCCGCACTGGTAGTTAATCGGGACGGCTACATCGTAGAGCGATTACTTCACGGTCACCTCAATCGACTTCCGCATCTTCTCGCCATACGAGCGATGGGCGCCGTCGGCAAACTGCATTGTGAGGCGATAACGACCGGGCGGTAGCGTGATCTCGGTCTCGGTTTGGCCTTTACCAAAGTGCCGGTGCTGATCATCCATGGGGATGACCGTACCTTCCGGGATATCGGCGGCATTGATCAGCAAATGGTGATGACCCGTACCCTCTTTCATTTCTCCGGCGGGCGCTACCTGCATTCCATTCACCGCAAACTTCACCTTGAATGGTGACGACACGTTCCCGCTATTTTTAGGCTCAATGAAATCGACTGATTGGGCAAAAACGCTTGAGCAAAGCAAAAGCATGAGCGAAACACTGATAAGGCGCATCTTCATTCGTGGCTCCTGAATATGACTGGTCTCGAATATCAACAAACCGGCCCATCATACCAAGGTCAGGCCAATGCCACGTTGAAGATGGATTGCCGTTTCGATCCGCTCAAAAAAAAGGTGCCAAAATTGGCACCCTGAACGCTAGCTAATCACACACGTATCTCGCTTTTTGATCTTGGGCTCGGTTGATGCCATCGCTTCTTTCACCGGCTTGGTTTTACGGGCTTTGCTGCCACTTGCTTGCCGATCTTCTGTAGGCCTGTCAACTTCTTTGGCGGGGTTCGATTTTTTCAGCTGTGTTGTTATTTCGGCGCTGCGTTTTTCAGGCTGATCGGCGGTACTTCTTTCTTTATTTGCTTTGTGACGTGCTTTAGATGTCGGCGCGCGATCCCGGTCTGCATGGACAGCAGATTTACCCTCCGCCTCGTTTGAATGATTTGCTGAGTCCTCGGCGTCACTAGCGCTCGACACCACAATTGAGTCGTCGCCATCACTAGCGCTCGACACCACAATTGAGTCAGTGTCATCACCCGCATCCGCTTCCAAAATTGAGTCGCGGCCCTCGCTTGCATCATCCTCCACAATTGACTCATCAATATCGAATGCTGATAACCACGCTGAGTTTGAAGATAAGCTGTA
>JBJTXC010000354.1:0-2347 GCA_046082065.1 Burkholderiaceae bacterium | reverse complement strand
CCGCCGGGGACGCGGCCGAGGCCACGATCGTGATGACCGCAGCGCCGAGGCCAAACCGGCCAAGGAGGCAACGCCGAAAGTCGCGAAAGAACCCAAAGACAGTAAAGAACAGCGTCCGCCCAAACCATCGCGAGAGCAGCGCGAGCAGCAAGAGGCCGCTGAAGCGAAACGCGAGCGCCCACCGCGTCAACCGAGGCCGGAGCGCAAGCCAGAGGAAGAGCGTGCGCCCGTCGAGCAACACGCCCAAGCCAGCCTGCAACTCGGTGCAGCGACCGACAGTGTCGGCGTCGCGCCGTTACCGATAGCTGCTGGTGAGACCGAGGGTGGTGATGACCAACCGCGCCGTCGCCGTCGTCGCGGTGGCCGTAACCGCAACCGCCGCGAACGCGATCAGGTCGCGGGTGAGACAGGTTTGAACGGTCAGGCCGAGCTCGCTCAGGATGATGATGCGTTGATGGCAGAGGCAACCCATGGCACGGAGCCGCGGTCGGCTTTGTATCAAGATGCGTCCTATCATGAGCGGTCTGAGCACGAAGCGCCTCATCACGAGCCGTCTCATCAAGAACCTTCGCATCGTGAGCCATTACACGCTGAAGTCCCGCCAAGTTTGGCGCGCCCTGAACCCCACCCAGTTGAACACGTGGCGCCTGTAGCGGTTCATGAGACTGAGGTCATGGCCCCGCCGTCGGTGCAGCCACACGCTGGCGTCGTACAACCAACTGAGCACCATGCGGCGCCTGCAGCATCCGAGCCTGCAGTCGAAAGCGCAGCAGTGGTTAATGCAACACCCGTTGCCACGTTCGGGGCATCGAGTGCCGCCCCGTGCGCCACCCCGACAGTGGATATCGATGCCATGCTGCGTGCGGCTGGTTTGCAAATGACTGAAACAGACCCGGAGCGCCTGAGGGTGGTTCAGGCAGAGCAATCCACCGCTTCACCAGCGCCGCGCGCGCCGCGAGAACGAAAACCGCTGCCGCCAATGTCGACCGAACCATTGCAGCAGGTCGAGACGCGGAACTAGTTTCCGCAGTCAGAGAAAAAGCCCGCCGCACACCGGCGGGTTTTATCTTTGCAACACAGCATTTCCGCTTTGTTGACAGGCTTGTTGCATGTTGGCATTATCGCCAACATGTCCGCCAAACTGATCACTCGCTTCAAGAACATTAACCCGGACGGATCCATATTCGAACTAGTCATTTGGAAACTGCCTGCGCCGGTACCGCCAGCGCAGCACGATTACAAGTACCGTGCTGTCTATATCGTTGACGGTATCCGCGTTGTCGGATTTGATAATGAGCGTGGCAAAGGCGACCATTGCCATTTTGATGGAACGGAGTATCCGTATACATTCATAAGTGTTGAGCAATTAGTCGAAGATTTCATCGAAGCCGTTTCCCAACGGAGGACCTTATGACAGAGCGTACGTTGACTATTACCTTGCAGCCAGATTGGCAGGCAGGTCTTCGGGCTGCAGCGCTCGCCGCACGATCCGACAAGTACCAAGGTGAGGTACTGAACTTTGAAACCCCCGCGCAGTTTTTTGGCCAGCTCACCGAAAAACGCTGGGAAATCGTCCGCGCAGCACAAGGACGCGGCGATTTGTCGATACGCGAACTCGCTCGCACCGTCGGACGTGACGTTAAACGCGTTCATGAAGATATAGGCGTCTTGTCGGACTTGGGTCTGCTTGAGCGCACCAATAGTGGAGGTGTCGCATGCCCCTTCGCGACAATGCATATTGATATGTATCTTACGGCGGCTTGATTCGCTTTAACCGGCTCTCGGCAGGAACTGACCATGTACGAACTCAAAGTCGATGGCATGACTTGCGGCGGTTGCGCCGCAAGCGTTACGCGCGCGTTGCAGCGACTCGATTCAAATGCACGTGTGGATATCGACCTGCCGATTTAAACCGTAAAAGTTGAAACCTCAACCCATCTCGATGCGGTAAAAAAAGCAATTGAGGATGCGGGTTACGAGGTGCTCGGCACCACATAATTCAAGTGCGCTTGCCTGATACACCGCGCGAGGGCCATCATCCAAGTTTGACACGCGATCAGGGCGTCCAGCGTTTTAGCAGCAAGGCGTTGCTCACCACGCTGACTGAACTGAAGGCCATCGCCGCGCCAGCGATGACAGGGTTCAGCAATCCGAACGCCGCCATCGGAATCCCGATCACGTTGTAGATGAGCGCCCAGAATAAGTTTTGCCGGATCTTGGCGTAAGTTCGGCGCGAGATGCTGACTGCGTCTGCCACCAGCGCCGGATCACCTCGCATTAAGGTAATACCTGCAGTGTGCATGGCGACGTCCGTACCCGACGCCATCGCAATGCCGATATCCGCTGC
>JBJTXC010000353.1:0-3122 GCA_046082065.1 Burkholderiaceae bacterium | reverse complement strand
TTACCGATCGTGAACAGCGGATTCAGCGCCGTCATGGGCTCCTGAAAAATCATTGCGATGTCTTTGCCGCGCAGTGCGCGCAACTGAGCATCAGACATACCGCGAATTTGGCGATCTTCGAAAACAATGCTGCCACTGGTGTCTGCCTCAGGCGTCATACCCATGAGTTGCAGGGCACTGACTGTTTTACCGGAGCCGGATTCACCCACCAGCGCAAATTTCTCACCAGCCTCGATATTGAAGCTCACGCGGTCAACTACCGCCTTGCCTGCAAAGCGCACCGACAATTCACGTACCGTGAGCAAGCTCATGCTTTTCTCCGGACATCGAGCGAGTTACGCAATGCGTCACCGATATTCGTGAGCAGTAGTAGCGTGATGGTCAGCACCATGAAGGTTGAGAGTGCAATCCACCACGCATCCAGATTGTTTTTTCCCTGCGCGAGTAACTCACCGAGGCTGGGCATGGACGGTGGCACACCGAGCCCCAGAAAATCCAGACTTGTGAGCGCAAGGATGGCAGCACTCATGCGAAACGGCAGAAAGGTGACCACCGGCGTCAGGCTGTTGGGCAGCACATGGCGCCAGATAATCTGTGCATTGGACAAACCCAAGGCACGCGCTGCCTGAACATAGTCCAGATGACGATTGCGCAAAAAATCTGCTCGCACATAATCCGACAAACCCATCCAGCCGAATAAAGACAACAGCAAAAGCAGCAGCAGGATACTGGGGTCAAAGATCGACGCAAAAATAATCAACAGGTAGAGCTCAGGCATCGAACCCCAGATCTCCATGAAGCGCTGAAACAGCAGATCGGTTCTGCCCGCAAAATAGCCTTGTACCGCGCCGGTGATCACGCCCAAGACAATCCCGGTAATCGTCAGCGCCAGGCCGAACAAGATCGAGATCCGAAATCCATACAGCAACCGCGCCAGTACATCACGGCCACGATCATCGGTGCCCAACCAGTTGTCTAATGAAGGTGGTGCCGGGTTAGGCGATTTGGCGAAGTAATTTAAGGTGTCATGACGGTAGTGATTGATCGGATAAATGGCCCAGTTACCGTCTTTCGAAAGCTGCTGCCGAATAAACGGATCCAGATAATCCGCCGGCGATTCAAAGTCGCCGCCAAACACTTTTTCGGAATAGTCATGGACAATCGGCACCATCCACTGTCCGTTGTAACGCACCAGTAGCGGCCGATCATTCGAAATAAATTCAGCAAACAAGCTAACGACAAACAGCACACTGAATATCAGCAAGCTGATGTAGCCACGCCTGTCCTGACGAAACCGCTGCCAGACACGCTGACTCGGCGAGAGCGATGGTGCCGAGGTGCCTGTACTGGTGTTGTTATCGATGGTTGCGTTCATGACGCCAGGCTTTCGAATTGCACACGCGGATCAGCCCACACATAGCAAAGATCGCCTAATAACTTGACGACCAAGCCAATCAGCGTGAATAAATACAGGGTACCGAGCACCACCGGGTAATCACGCCGCACCACAGATTCATAGGACAACAGCCCCAGGCCATCCAGCGAGAACAAGGTCTCGATCAATAGGCTACCCGCAAAAAAAGCACCGATAAACGCTGCCGGGAAGCCCGTCACCAGAGGAATCAGCGCATTGCGGAATACATGCTTGTAGAGTACCGCACGCTCGGACAAACCCTTGGCGCGTGCAGTCATCACATACTGCTTGCGAATCTCTTCCAGAAACGTATTCTTGGTGAGCATCGTCATCACTGCAAATGCCCCCGCCACTGAAGCGGTGACGGGCAAGGTGATATGCCAGAGATAATCTTTGACCTTGCCGAAGGTCGTGAGTGTTTCCCAATCATCCGAGGTCAAGCCGCGTAATGGAAACCACTGCACAAAGCTGGAACCTGCAAACAACACCAATAGCGCAACGCCTAAAACAAAGCCCGGTATCGAGTAACCGACCAGCACCACCATGCTGGTGACATGATCAAAGCGAGAACCCTCTCGTACAGCTTTGGCGATACCTAGCGGGACCGATATCAGGTAGGTTAGAAAAAAAGTCCACAGACCAATCGATATGGATACTGGCAGTTTTGATTTCACCAGCTGCCAGACATCTTGGTGGTGATAAAAGCTCTGACCGAGATCGAACTTCGCAAAGCCTTTCAGCATGAGCCAGAAACGCTCGAGCGGTGGTTTATCAAATCCGTATAGTGCCTTGATCTCAGCCACCCGCTCGGGGTCGATGCCTTGCCGACCACGATACTCGGAACGCCCACCACCAGACGACTCACCGGCACCGACCTGACCTTTTTTCAGTTCGATCAAGGCTTGCTCCACCGGACCACCGGGCACAAACTGAATCACTGCAAACGTGATCGCGATCACCCCTAATAGCGTAGGGATCATCAACAAGACACGTTTCAGTATGTATGACCAGAGATTCATGGCGACTCTGTCAGCCCCTATGGAGTCATTCCGGCGAAGGCCGGAATCCAGCATTATTCAAATAACTACTCATTCGATTTCCTGGGTTTCACCTGCCACCAACTCGATATCACGTACGGATCCGCCTGATAATACTTCGGTGACACCGCTGGAATACCAAATCGATTGCGGTATGCCACACGGTGCGTGCCCGAGTACCAGTGCGGTATCGCCATATACTTGTGCAACAGTACTCGATCCAGTGCGCGTGCTGCCGTCACCAGCTCCGCGCGGGTATTCGCTTGTACCAGCGCCGTCACCAGTTTGTCGACCGCGGGATCCTTCAGACCCCAGTAATTGCTTGAACCATTCTCATCCGCAGCCCGGGAGCCAAACATAGCGAACATCTCGTTGCCCGGGCTGGTGACATCCGGGAAGCGCTGGCTGGTCATATCAAAATCAAACGCTTCCATACGCTTTTGTACCAGTGCAAAATCTGCTGTGCGCTGGCGAACCGTGATGCCAAGTTTTTCAAGATTGCGCACGTACACTGCGATGATGCGCGATAACGCCGACTGATCATCAAGAATTTCAAAAGTAAACGGCTCGTTCTTTTCATTACGCAGCGCACCGTCACGGTACACCCAGCCCGCCTGCTTTAACAAATCTCTCGCCTTGATCAGGTTGGCACGCAGCGATGCAGGCGCCTC
>JBJTXC010000352.1:0-12545 GCA_046082065.1 Burkholderiaceae bacterium | reverse complement strand
GCTCAAGCAGAAAACCTCATCACAGGTCTTGAGCACACTGATACTCATCGTCAAGTCAAAGCAGCACAAACATTCAGTTTGTGCCCTGCCGCCAGCATGGAGCAGCAGGCACAAAGTGCTGCGCAGATCATCGTTGACTGGGTCGCCGCAGGTCGTCAGCGGATTGCGGTAATTCCACAAGACCGTTTAGTTGCGCGGCGATTGCGTGCGCTACTCGAGCGGGCCGACATTGTCGTCGCTGATGACACCGGTTGGAAGTTATCAACCACGCGCGCGGCCAGTGTGCTGCATGCTTGGATCGCGTTGGCCAGTTCAGGCGGTGACGTGATGCGCTTGCTGGACTTTTTGCAATCGCCTTTCCAGCAACATCCATCGCTTGAAGATATCGGTCAGCGCAAGGCAATGGAAGCGGCGCTGATTGCTACCGGGGTTGGCGGCGGTTGGGACGCGATCGATCGCGCACTGAACGCATACCCTGAATTGCGTGCCTGGGTCGCATCACTCGCACAACATGCCCATCGCTACCGCGCCGCACGACATGTCAGTGCATGGGTTGAAGCAACCAAACAGATGTTTGATGTTGCAGGTTTTACCGCAGCCATGGCGGCAGATAGCGCGGGTGCGCAAGTGTTGGCGACACTTGATCAGCTCGCTGCGCAAACCGAGCACCTTCAGCAAAGCTTGTCGCTTGCCGAGTGGCGAGCTTTGGTTGATTTGCAGCTTGAGCACACCGTGTACAGCGCGGCACGTCATGATTTACGGGTGATGATGGTGCCGTTGAGCGCGAGTACCTTGCGTCAGTTCGATGCAGCCATTGTGTTGAGTGTCGATGCCGAGCATTTGCCTTCGCGCCCGGCTGAAGCCTTGTTCTTCGCGGAGTCTGTTCGGCGTGAACTTGGTTTGGAGACGCGCGATCAGCGTCAATGCAAGCAGTTACGGCAATTCGCGTCGCTACTGATCAGCTGCCCGGAGGTGGTGCTGTGCTGGCAAGCCACGCGCGATGGTGCGCATGTTGCTCCCAGCCCTTGGATACAGCGTCTTGATTTGACATTGGCACTCGCCGGCCTTGAAGCGCTGCCGCAAATCAAGCCGGTGCTTGGTCAGGTCACGATGTCGCATCAGCCCGTGTCTCAGCCCAAGCCTTCCGCTCCGGCGCTGTTGCCGAAAACCTTGTCTGCAAGTGGCTACAACACGCTATTTATTTGTCCGTATCAGTTTTTTGCGTCTCGTATGCTGACGCTGTCGGCGGCCGAGGCATTCATCGATGTGCCTGAACGGCGTGATTACGGCCAGTGGTTGCATACGATTTTGCAGCACTATCATGAGGCGGTACTCGCGCGTGGAACGCCTTATGACCAAAGAGCAGCACTGATGGCGCAAATCAGTGATCAAGTGTTTGACGAAGTGATTACAACCCACCCTGCGGCGATCGGTTTTCGGGCGCGTTGGTTGAAGCGTCAAGCGGCCTATGTTGAATGGGCTAATCAGCATGAGCACGACGGCTGGCGGTTTGCATTCGGTGAGCAATCACTGGAGCGTTTAATTGAGTGGGATCACGGCGCAGTCAAACTGAAAGGCAAGCTCGACCGAATTGATCAACACGCGGCAGGTGAGATCGCTGTGCTTGACTATAAGAGTGGTCGCAAGCGCACTCTGCAGCACCGCATGACGCAGTGCGAAGACCATCAGTTGCCTTTTTATGCTTTGCTGATCGAGCCGACTCCCGTGCGTGCTGCGTACGTCACGATCGATGAGGAGCAGCCTGCAACCATTGATGCAGATGATCTGGCAGTATGGCGTGACGCCCTCCAGACGCAACTCCAAGATCAGTTCACGTTGATTGGCAAGGGCGCAGCATTGCCTGCCAGTGGTGTCGGCGAGAACTGTACATGGTGTGCAGTGCGTGGTTTATGCCGCAAAGGGGTGTGGTAATGAACGCCGACCAGCGGTTCATTGATCAGCAATCAGTGAGCGCCGAACACTTTGTTCGCGTTGCCGCCGATCCGAACCGATCGGTGCTGGTGGAAGCCTGTGCGGGTAGTGGCAAGACATGGCTACTGGTGTCGCGCATGTTGCGGCTATTACTGGCGGGTGCGCAACCCGCCGAGATGCTGGCGATCACTTTTACCCGTAAAGCAGCCGATGAGATGCGTGATCGTCTTTTACGCTTGCTGCGCGAGTTAGCGCTTGAGAAGAATGATGATCTGGTCATCGCTGCACTGATACAGCGTGGTGTATCGCCCGATGAGGCGCGCGCGCAGTTGCCGCATGCACGGCAGCTGTACGCCAAGGTGTTGTCGAGTCCTCACGGATTATCTGTCGATACTTTTCACAGTTGGTTTATTCGCTTACTACAGATCGCACCACTATCAGCGGGCGTGCCGCATGGTCTGACCTTGGAAGAAAGCGTGACCGAAATACGCGAGGCTGCGTGGCTAAGGCTGTTTCAGGCTGTGCGTGTAACCGACAATGTGCAATTGCATGATGCACTGATGACCATCTACCAAATTGCCGGCGATGGTGGCGGAAAAGATCTGCTCAACGAGTTTCTCGATCAACGCGCTGAGTGGGAAATCCTTTGCGAACATGCTGATCCGAATCAGCAGCTGATTGAATTGTGTGGCGTCCATGGCGAGCGTGATGCGCGGCTTTGCCTTTGGGATGATCCGCATGCGATGAATCTTGCCAAAAATTCGGCGCACGTACTTGCGGCAGGAACAGCCAGCCAAAAAACTAAGGCAGCTGCTATCACAGCGGCCATCGGCGCAGACCCAAGCCCAGAGGCATTCGAGAGTTTGTTCGAAGTATGCCTCACCAAAGATGGCAAGCCGCGATCAATACCGATCACCAATGCGCGGCGGGCAGCGCTACCCGAGGCTGAGGTCGATGCGTTTGCGCCAGGCTGGATGGCATTGTGCGAGGATTTGCTGATCTTGCGTGCACGTAGCAGTGAGATGAAAGTACGTACACTGAATCTCGCCGTATTTACCGTCGGTGCAGCATTGCTCGAGCACTATCACGCGATCAAGGGTGAGCAACGCAAACTAGATTTCGCTGACTTGGAGCTGCAAACATGGCGCTTGCTGTCCGACCCTGAGCACGCCGCGTATTTACATGCACGTATTGATGCGCGCTACAAACATATCTTGATTGACGAGTTTCAGGATACCAACCCGCTGCAATGGCAAATCGTGCGCGCATGGTTGGCAGCTTATGGCCATGATGCGCAGCGACCGAGTATTTTTATCGTGGGTGATCCCAAGCAATCGATCTATCGATTCCGACGAGCTGAGCCGCGTGTATTCCAGGCGGCACGTGAGCTGCTTTCTGCATACGGTGCTGTTGAGTTGCGTACCAGTGTGACTTACCGCAACGCACATGCCATTGTTGATGTGCTCAATCAGACCATGCAAAGTAACCCGCTTTACGCGGAACAGGCAACGGAATCCAAGTTGTCGGGCGCGGTCTGGCGTTTACCGCTGATTCAGCAAGAAAAAATCTCTCAGACAGAGCGTGGTGGGTTTTTATTAAGAGACCCACTCACTCAAGCACCCGTTGAACTGGAAGATTTGTGGCACGAGCAAGAAGCTATTCAAGTCGGGCACGCGCTCCATCAAGCGCGACAACAGTTTGATTTGGAAGGGCGGCCGCTTTTATGGTCGAACATGCTGCTGCTGGTTCGAAGTCGTACCCATCTCGCATCGTATGAGCGCGGGCTGCGATCGGTCGGTATCCCGTTCATGAGCAGTCGTGTAGGTGGTTTGCTCGATACGCTCGAAGTAACTGACTTGATCGCATTGTTGCGATGGTTAATCATGCCTGCCGACGATCTTGCATTGGCGCAGATTTTGAAGTCACCGATCGCGGGTTGTGCCGACGATGACCTGATCAAGTTGGCGATGGATACCCGCCACCCGCATTGGTGGCAGCGATTGCAACAACAGGTCGCTGAGCAAACCGCGTCAATAGCGCTCAGTCGACTGCACACCTTGCTGATACGTTGGCTGGTGTTGTCCTCTTACTTGCCGGTACATGATTTGCTGGATCGCGTGATGCACGAAGGTGAGCTATTGCAGCGTTACGCCGAAGTATCGCCATTTGAAACTCGGGCACAAGTGCTGGGTAATCTTGAAGCATTTGTTGCGCTGTCGCTGGCTCTGGATGCCGGGCGCTACCCGAGCATCGCGCGTTTTCTGGAACATTTGCGACGGCAGCAGCGTGGTAGCGAACGGGATGCGCCGAGTGAGGCAGATGTCGATGCCTCGACCGATGCAGTGCAGATACTGACGATTCATGCCGCCAAGGGTCTTGAGGCCGAAGTGGTTGTCATCATGGGTGCAAACCACAGTGATGCCGGCGCCGAGAGATCGGGCGTGCTGTGCGATTGGCCACAAGACGCGCCAGCCCCGGTTCATTTTTCAGTGTTTGGCAAGCAAGCCGATCGAGGCTACGCGCGCACAAAATTTTTCGAGCAAGAAAAAGCAGTTCGAGTGCAAGAGAACCGCAACCTACTGTATGTGGCGGCGACACGTGCAAGGCAATTGCTGGTGATTAGCGGCGCGCATTCAGGAAATGATGACCAACAGGGCGTTAAAAACGAGAGTTGGTACCAGCAACTGTTATCGATCGACAGCTTCTCGCCCGACCCGACCCATCTGCCGCAGCGTGATACAAACGGCCAGTTCCAACTACCGATGTTTCTGCCGCCTGTTTTACCTCACCTGAGTGCTGGCACCAATCAAGACACCGCTGCAACGCTGGAAGGTAAGCGGCTGCACGCGTTGATGGAAAGACTGACGTCCGGCACCGAGTGGCCAGTCCAGATCCCTTCAGCGACGCTGGTCGCGCGATGGCTGGCTTGCACCGATTCCGAGGCGCGGGTGGCATGCGAGCAGGCAAGCCATATCCTCGCTAGTGCCGAGCTGCAGCGTTTTTTTGACCCGGGCGCATATCAGTTTGCCCGCAATGAGCTGGAACTCGTTCATCAGGGTGAGTGGATGCGTATGGATCGCTTGGTCGGGTTCGAGGATGGGCTCTGGGTACTCGACTACAAGCGGCACTTGCTCGAGCAGCAGCAGCGTGACTATTGGCGGCAACTGTCGCGCTACCGCGAGGCCTGCTTGGCGCTGTTCCCCGGCAAACCGGTAAACGTTGCACTGATCACGGTTGATGGCCGGTTGTGGCAGCCTGAAACAGACGAACACGTCTAGCGGACGGCCGTTCGGTGCGAAACTGATAACTTTCTTATCCGAACAAGCCTGATGAACTTTCGGTGACAAGTCCCTGAATGTATTGACGGAAATTCTGCAGCGCGACTATAGTGCCGCATGATTTTCGATTTCCAATCCCTACTCGATAAAGTCAAGCAGTTGGCCGAGATGTCGCAAAGCTTGCGCATCGAGAACGCTGCATTGCGCACGGAGCTTGCTGCCCTCGCTGATCAGAACGCGCGGCTTGAACAACGTATGCAGGAGGCGCACGATCGCGTGACCAAGCTGATCGATCGACTCCCCGGCGCTGATATCGACAGAGAGGCTGCATGACGACGCTCGATGTCACGATTATGGGTCAGGCTTACCGCTTGGCCTGCAAAGAAGGTGAAGAGCTGGCGCTGAAGCAGGCAGTCGCTTACCTGGATGAGCGCATGAATACAGTGCGTGATGCAGGCAAAGTGAAGGGAACTGATCGAATCGCCGTGATGGTGGCGTTGGGAATTGCCGCTGATTATCTGGCGACCCGAGTCACGGATGGCCCCCTTGCAGATTTGCCGGTCGCTGATGTGCGCGAAAAAATCAACGCCATGCATGTACTACTTGACGCTGCGCTAGCGCCACAAGAAAGATTGTTTTGATCGCCGTGTTTATGTCTTTGGTGAGTTGACACGCAACGATATTACGGTAGACTGAAGCTTCCTGCCGTGTACGCGTTTGCCATATATTCCTTGAACCATTCACGCGCCTCGGCTGCGGGATTCGTTCAGTAGGCGTGAGCGTCGCTCGTCCGACGATCCCAATATTGAACTACTGTGGCCACCTTGAACCGAAAGGTTCGGGATGCCGGCTAGCGGCACAGGCGGGACTTTTTTCAGGCGGTTGCATGCGTTAAGCTGCAACCGCTTTTTCATTCGCGAAGATAAAAACAAGCCGACAAAAACAGGCTGACAAAAACAAGATGCGTTATTGGTTGATGAAATCCGAGCCGGATGAAACCAGCATCGACGATGCCCTGGCTGCCAAGGATCGTTGTGTTGCCTGGACCGGCGTTCGCAACTACCAAGCTCGCAACTTCATGCGCGATGCCATGCAGATTGGCGATGGTGTGCTGTTCTATCACTCCAGCTGCGCGGCGCCCGGCATTGCTGGTATCGCCGAAGTGGCAAGCACGAGCTACCCAGACCCCACCCAATTTGATCAACGCAGTCCGTATTTCGATGCGGCGGCGACACCCGAGCAGCCACGCTGGCTGCTGGTAGATGTTCGCGCACTAAAAAAGACGCGACTGATCTCATTGCCCGAGTTGCGGACTCATCCCGAGCTGTCGGAGATGATCGTTTTGAAACGCGGAAACCGTTTGTCGATTACGCCAGTGACTGAAGCGGAATGGCACTTTATCCTTAAGCGCCTAGTTTGATTTATAAATTGCGCAATTCGATCACGAAATCCTGCTCGGATGAGGCTGAGCTCCCTATCTACGGACACGAATTACCGTGATGGCTAAAAAGCGGCGGACCTTGCGCATATCCCAATTTGGGACTAAACTGCATCCATGCGTGTGATCTCCCAAGCAAAATTGAAGGCGTTCTACACCAAGTATCCCGATGCTGGACAGGCACTCAAGGCATGGTACGACGAGGCGCGTAAGGCTTCTTGGGAAACGCCGCAGCAAATCAAGGATCAATACCGTAGTGCGAGTTTTGTCGGGCAAAACCGAGTCGTATTCAATATTCATGGGAATAAATATCGACTGGTTGTAGCGGTGGCCTACAAGTTTGGTGCGGTTTATATCAAGTTCATAGGCACTCATAAAGATTACGACAGAATTGATGCCGAATGCGTCGATCAATAGGACAAGAGAAAACCATGAAAATCAGACCGCTACGTACTGAAGTCGATTACGAAGCAGCGCTCAAGGCAGTGGCTCCATACTTCGACGTCGAGCCGGAGCCTGGGTCGTTAGCTGGAGATCGCTTCGAATTACTTCTGATGGTGATTGACGCTTATGAGGCGAAGCATCATGCTATTGATACGCCAGATCCGATAGAGGCAATCAAATTCCGCATGGAGCAAGCTGGGTTGACACCCAAAGATTTGCGGCCAATGATTGGTCAAGCCAATCGAGTATATGAGGTGTTGAATTACTCAAGGCCACTCACGCTGGCAATGATTCGGCGTTTGAATGTATCGCTGGGCATTCCGGCTGACGCGTTAATCGGTGAGCAAAAAATTCGTCGAGTAGTTAGTAAAAAATCTGGTAAATCCTCTGCTGTAAAACTGACTAAGCAGACAAAGTCTGGCACTGAAACTAAACTCAATCTGGTCAAATCGATGAAGAGCGGTCAGCGTAAGATACAAGCACGAAAAAGTATGTCGCCTCGGTAATCGGTTTGCTAAAAGAATTATTGTCTCAGGCTGCTCTGGCCATAAAGATACAAACTATTTTTTAACGCTACTAGCCAAGCGTTTTTGTACCAGTGGCTTCGCACATCCAAGGTAGATGGCAAGTGAATTGTTGGACTAGTCTTGCCGACTATCATTCTTCGAACTGATCGCGTAGTAATTTTTTCTGCACTTTTCCCATGGTATTGCGTGGTAGCTCTGCCACGACATGGACCCGCTTAGGTACCTTGAAATTTGCCACATTGTTTTTCAGTGCTTGAATAATTTCTTGTTCAACGAGCGTCACTCCTGCGCGCGGCACGATGACAGCGACGACGGCCTCGCCGAAGTCGGGATGCGGCACACCAATCACCGCAGATTCAAGCACGCCAGGCAATTCATCAATCAGCGCTTCGATTTCTTTCGGGTAGACGTTATAGCCCCCGGTAATGATCAGGTCTTTACTACGGTCGACGATATTGAGGTAGTGGTCGTTATCAAAGAACCCAACGTCACCCGTTTTGAAATAACCATCATCGGTAAATTCTTCTGCGGTCTTGTCCGGCATTTGCCAGTAGCCTTTAAAGACGTTTGGTCCCTTGACCTGAATCTCGCCGACCGTGTTGTCAGCGCACGCCAAACCATCAGCATCGACAATACGCACTGATACACCAGGTAGTGCTGGCCCAACTGTTCCGGGCTTGCGCGGTCCTTGGTAGGGGTTTGAAGTCAGCATGGCTGTTTCGCTCATGCCATAGCGCTCAAGAATCTTGTGACCGGTGAGTTCCGCAAACTGCACGAAGGTATCCGATAGCAGTGGTGCTGATCCCGATATAAACAAGCGCATGTTTGCACAGACCTCTCGCAAAAACGCTGAGTCTGCCAGCAGCCGTACGTAGTATGTGGGTACGCCCATGAAGATCGTGCTCCGCGGCAGATGGCGAATCACCTCACTACTATCGAACTTCGGTAGAAAGATCATCTTGCTGCCGCTGTACAGCGCACCATGCGCTGCGACGAACAAACCATGAATATGAAACAGTGGCAGTGCGTGCAGAAGTACGTCGCCCTGTTGCCATTGCCAGACATTGTGCAGTGTCGCGATATTTGAAACCAGATTGCCGTGGGTGAGCATCGCACCTTTACTGCGACCCGTGGTGCCTGAGGTATACAAGATCGCGGCGAGGTCATCGCTCTGACGATGCGCGGTGTCGAAGCGATCGCCGAAGTGAACTGCACGTGATAGCAGGCTGCCGCTATTGCGGCCCTGAGCCGGTTCGTCCAGAGTGAAGATATGTGAGGTTCCGCGTGCAAATGCAGTCTGAGAAATCCAGCCAAAATTTTTTGGAGCGCACACGACGACTGACGGCGACGCATTCTCGATGAAGTAAGCCATCTCGCTGGCGCGATAGGCGGTATTCAAAGGCAGATAAACAAACCCAGCGCGAATCGTAGCGAGATACAGCATCAGTGCCTCGGCCGACTTTTCGACTTGCGCTGCGACGCGTGCACCGGCGGGCAAATTCAGGTGCGAGCAAGTTGGCTATTTTTGCGCTACCACGCTCCAGATCTCGCCAGCTATAGTAAAGACCATCGCTGGTTTCTAACCAGCAGTCATCCAGATCGCTTGGGAAGCGCTGCCGAAACACTGCATAAAGGTTGGCGTTCACAGACGAATGAGTCGCAATGTTTATGCTTGCTGACTTGGTTCGATTGGCATTGCATCGTCGGGATCGGTTGATTGACGACGATAAGCGATGAGGAGCAACACGACGCCAAGCACGATCATCGGTAGCGACAGCATCTGTCCGGCAGACAGAGCCCAGCCATTGATGACGACTTCATAGTCAGGTACGCGGAAGTATTCGGTAAAAAAACGTGCGCAGCCATAACCCGCAGAGAACACGCCGCTCACGGCAAGATAAGGTCTTGCTTTGCGAGCAAACAGCCAAAGCAAAATAAATAACACCACACCGTCGATCAGCGCTTGGTAAATTGGCGAGGGATGGCGCGGTAGTGCATCCACATTCGGCCAGACCATCGCCCACGGCAAATCAGTCGCTGCGATTCGGCCGGGTAATTCGGCATTGATGAAATTACCCAAGCGCCCGAACGCGTAGCCCAGAGGTACCAGCGGCGCGATGAAGTCCATGACCGCCATCCAGCGTCGACCATGTAAACGCGCCCACAGCCACATCGCGAACAGCACCCCGAGAAAACCGCCATGAAATGACATGCCACCTTTCCAGATCGCGAAAATTTCAACGGGATTTTCGAAGTAATAGTCCGGATGATAGAAAAGTACTTCGCCGAGTCGACCGCCAATCACCACGCCAAGCACGCCATAGAACAGCAGGTCATCGACATCGGCAGCAGTCCACCCGTCTCTGGCCATATGCGGCTGTCGAATACGCACTCGACCGAGTAGCATGAACTGCACAAAGGCAGCGAGATACATCAGGCCGTACCATCGAATGGCGAGTGGGCCAATCGCCAGCGCAATCGGATCGGGCATCGGGTGAATCAGCATTCAGGAATTATCTCGCATCGGGCGATCTGGCGTGCAATCTGCAGCTGCGAATTTTATGTGCAAAGCGGGTTCGTGGTCGTCCGCGGGGGCTAGCAGAATGATAGCGAGCCTGCCTGACTGGCAGATCGGTACCTGCACTTGCCCGGGATACCAAAGGGCTGCCGAGCGTTGGGTTGGGAATGGTGATTCCGGTTCGTCAAGGTATTATATTCACTTGCTTGCTGCTCATCGGGCAGTGGTATTGAACTCGTTTTATTGCAAATCGGAGATCTGATGGACGCCAACGAACGCTCGAAGCATATTACCGAAGGGGTCGAGCGTAGCCCGAACCGCGCGATGTATTACGCCATGGGTTACACCAAAAAAGACTTCAACAACCCCATGATCGGGATCGCCAACGGGCATTCCACGATTACACCCTGTAACTCCGGTTTGCAAAAACTAGCGGATGCTGCGATCGCGGCGACCAGGGCAGCGGGGGGTAATCCGCAGGTGTTTGGTACACCGACGATTTCCGACGGTATGTCGATGGGTACCGAGGGCATGAAATATTCACTCATCTCGCGCGAGGTGATTGCAGACAGCATTGAAACCTGCGTGCAAGGACAGTGGATGGACGGCTGCGTCGTCATTGGAGGCTGCGACAAGAATATGCCGGGCGGCATGATCGCGCTGGCACGTACCAACGTGCCGGGCATTTATGTTTACGGCGGTACGATTAAGCCGGGCAATTGGAAAGGTCAGGATCTGACCATCGTCTCGGCATTTGAGGCTGTCGGCCAATTCACTGCCGGCAAAATGTCTGACGAAGATTTCCAAGGCATCGAGCAGAATGCGTGCCCGTCGACTGGCTCGTGCGGCGGCATGTTTACCGCGAATACGATGTCTTCATCATTTGAAGCGCTGGGTATGTCTTTGCTGTACTCCTCAACCATGGCGAATCCCGATCATGAAAAAGTGGATTCAGCCGCCGAGTCAGCCCGAGTATTGCTGCAAGCAGTGAAAAACAATTTGAAGCCACGCGACATCATCACGCGCAAATCGATTGAAAATGCGGTGGCCGTGATCATGGCAACCGGCGGTTCAACCAATGCGGTATTGCACTTCCTCGCGATTGCCCATGCTGCAGACGTGGAATGGCATATCGATGACTATGAGCGCATGCGCAAGAAAGTACCGGTGATCTGTAACTTGAAACCTTCCGGTCAGTATGTTGCGACTGACTTGCACAAAGCCGGCGGTATTCCTCAAGTCATGAAAATTCTGCTGAATGCCGGTTTGCTGCATGGCGACTGCATCACCATCACCGGTAAGACCATGGCCGAGGAACTCGCGCATGTACCCGATCAGCCGCGTGCTGATCAGGACGTCATCATGCCGATCGAGAAGGCCATTTACAAGCAAGGTCACCTTGCCATCTTGAAGGGCAACCTGTCGCCTGAGGGTTGCGTCGCCAAGATCACTGGTCTGAAAAACCCGGTGATTACCGGGCCGGCGCGTGTGTTTGATGACGAGCCATCCGCGATGGCCGCCATCCTTGCAGACAAGATCAAGGCGGGTGATGTGGTGGTGCTTCGCTATCTCGGCCCGAAGGGCGCGCCGGGCATGCCGGAGATGTTGTCGCCCACCTCTGCCCTGATCGGTAAAGGACTGGGTGAGTCAGTTGGCTTGATTACCGACGGCCGTTTTTCAGGTGCGACCTGGGGCATGGTGGTCGGCCACGTGGCGCCCGAGGCTTTCGCGGGCGGTACGATCGCGCTGGTGAAGGAGGGTGATTCAATCACCATCGACGCGCACCAGCTATTGATACAGCTGAACGTGCCTGACGACGAACTCGAGCGGCGCCGCAAAGCATGGAGCCCACCCAAACCGAGATACACCCGCGGCGTGCTGGCTAAGTTTGCCAAATTGGCATCGAGTGCCAGCCGTGGCGCGGTGACTGATTAAGGCAAGTGTGAGTGAGTGTAAGAGGCCGGGCACGGCGTCTGTCGCAATGCTAAGTTACTCAATGTGCGGTCCATGCCCGCCAACCATGTAGTTGTCTATGGTGGGCATGAATCTGGGGCCCTAGGTTGGGTGATCCGGCTCGGAAAACGCGCTACAATTCGCCCGCTTTAATTTTCAACGGAGAGACACACATGAAAGCTATTCTGGTCGCTGCCTTAGCCGTTGCAGCTTTTGCTTCCAACGCGGCGCTCGCCAGCGAGCAACTGGCAAAAGAAAAAAATTGCCTTGCTTGCCACGCGATAGATAACAAAGTGGTTGGCCCGGGTTACAAGGAAGTCGCGGCCAAGTACAAGGGCGACAAGTCAGCAGAAGCCAAGCTGGCCACCAAAATTCAAAAGGGTGGTAGCGGCGTTTGGGGTCAGATCCCGATGCCCGCTAATCCTCAGGTAAGCGAGGCGGAGGCGAAGAAACTG
>JBJTXC010000351.1:0-5114 GCA_046082065.1 Burkholderiaceae bacterium | reverse complement strand
GATTGATTGAGACAGGCTTTGCTCGACTGAGGCATTTGATCGTTGGCGGCGTTGCACCTCCTCGCCGTACTACCAGTACTGTCTTCGTCGGCGCGCCTTGCCAGCGATTGATCGCGGCAGGCTTTGCTCGACTGAGGCATTTGATCGTTGGCAGGGTTGCACGCTACGCCTAAAGGCCACCTCGTAATTACAAAACACGCACTGCCCTGCGCGGCGCACGTAAAATAGCGTGCTTCAACAGTCGTTGCGTCTCGCAGGGGCGCAAAGGCACTCAAGGAAAATAAAATCGACTCCACGCTGTCATCTATTTTGCTGGCGACTGCACTCGCCGGGCTGATCAGTATTTCTGCTGCGGCTTTCTTGTCGTATGGCTTGCTGTCCAAAATGGTGGACCGCATGGTTAGTCTGTCGGTGGGGCTGCTGCTGGCTACGTCACTTTTGCACGCGCTGCCGGAGGCGTTTAAGTCAAATGCGAGTGCGCATTCCTTGTTCGCGACCTTGTTAGCGGGCTTACTGGGTTTTTTCTTGCTCGAGAAGCTGGCGATTTTGCGCCACTCGCACCACTACGAAGGTGATGGCCATGATCACGCCCGCGGCCATGATGCTGACGAAGCCGGCCAAGCAGGCTGGATGATTCTGGTCGGTGACAGTTTGCATAACTTCACCGACGGTATTTTGATCGCGGCAGCGTTTCTTGCAGACCCGAAGCTCGGTCTGATCACCGCACTTGCGATTACCGCGCACGAGATACCGCAGGAAATTGGCGATTTCATCGTGCTACTGAATGCAGGCTTCACCAAGCAGCGCGCTTACATTTACAACTTGGTGAGTAGCCTGATGGCAGTGATTGGTGGGGTGGTGGGGTACTACACGCTGGGTAATGGCGTTGACCTGATCCCGTATGTGCTAGTGCTGGCTTCATCCGGCTTTATCTATATTGCGGTCAGCGACCTGATGCCGCAAATGCAGCGCCGCGCGACCTGGCGCGATACCGTGCCGCAGGTGATATTGATCGCATTGGGTGTGGGCTTGGTGCTGCTGTTTACGCACCAGCTGCCGATCGGTTAAACGACGATCGATTAAGTCGTCATGCCGGCGAATGCCGGCATCCAGTGGTTTGTTTATCCTATCGATGGACATCCTTGGTTGCGGTACCCATCGCTGTGCGGATTTTGCTCTTCAATCGCCAACAGCAACCGGCCGTGACGGATCTGCGCTCCACTCACTCCATGATCCCGGGTAGAGCATTGCCCCCGGCAAGCCTGCGATGTCCATGGCGAGCAGGTTGTGACACGCGGAGATGCCGGAGCCGCACTGCATGATGGTGCTCTCGGGGCTTTTGATCAGCGCGCTATATTCAGCGCGTAACAAGTCTGGGCTTTTGAATTTGCCATCGGCTTGCAGGTTGTCTTTGAACCAGCGGTTTCTTGCGCCCGGAATGCGTCCGGCAACCGGATCAATCGTTTCATTCTCGCCGCGAAAACGATCTGATGCACGCGCGTCGAGTACGACCCTTGCACGAGCGGATAAGTTGGCGAGTACATCATCTGCGCTAACGCTGCTGACTAGCGAAGCTTGGGGTGTGATCGAGCCACGTGGCCGATTAATCACTGCTTGTGTTAATTCACCACCGAGCGCTTCCCAAGCCGGTAACCCGCCATCAAGGACTGCAACACTTTTGTGACCCACCCAGCGCAGCATCCACCAGACACGTGCTGCAAACATACCGCCATGCGCGTCATAAGCAATGACTTGTGAATTGGGATAAACGCCCCAGCCGCGCAAGGTTTCAATAAAGTGGTCAACGGTCGGCAGGGGATGACGACCACGAAACTCACCGTTCGGTCCGGGTGATTTATCCGATAAGTCACGATCTGAGTCTGCGTGCTGCGCGCCGGGAATATGGCCAGCGGCGAACGCGACAGCACCCGCATTGGGGTCGGTTAACTCGGCGCGGCAATCAAGAATGACAAATGTGGGGTTATTAATGTGTTGCTGTAATTCCGCCGCACTAATTAATGTCGTGAACTGCACAAGCAGATCTCCTTTTGAATTTATTTTTTGGATGGGGCACTGCTGCTGCGCGCATTATAAAAGGTGGCCGCAACCCCGCTCGCCAAAATAATCAGGATGCCCAACCAGCCACTGATGTCGAGTGTGTCATCCCAGATCAGTATGCCCCACATGCTCGAGAACACAATGCCGGTATATTGCAGATTGGCAGTGACCAGCATCGCGCCCAATCGGTAAGCGCGGGTCATCGCAACTTGTGCGATGGTCGCGGTAATGCCGATCGCAAACAGCAACAGAAAATCGCGGCCTGATAAATCGGCGAACAGATGCAGGCTACCGGTTTGCCACCAATTATCGAGTAAGCCGCTGACGAGCTCACCCAGCACACCACTCGCCGAAAAATAAAACACAACACGATATTCCGGCTCGCCCATTTGTCCCAAACGCTTGACTTGAATGTAGGCAAGCGCAGAGATAAACCCCGAGATCAATGCGGTGAGTCCGCCCACCCATTGATCAGCGTGTATGGTGGGTTTGAGTAGCAAGGCCACGCCAACAAAGCTGGTGACGATGGCCGCCGCCAAGCCCCATTCAAAGCGGCGCGTTTTATGCCACCAACCCAGCGTGAAGACGATGGCTGCAATCCAGATGGGTGCCATGTAGTTGAGTGTCATGGCGGTGGCCAGTGGCAGGCGGGCAATCGCAAAGAACCACAACCACAACGCAGTGACACCGACAAAACCACGCCACGCATGCTGCCAGGGAAATTGGGTGGTGAGGGGTAATCCGCGCAAGCGTGTGATCAGTAACAGCACGCTGACGCCGACGACCCCGCGGGCTATGACGATTTCGGAAGTGGATGCGTGTTCAGACGCCAGCTTGACGCAGACACCCATGATGGCGAACACAAAGCTCGCGACCAGCATCCAGAGTGATTGCATTCAGCGCCCCTGACGGTGGCGCAGAATCACAGCGTGATCTTGCTGCGATACCACTCGTGAAAATGTTGCATACCGTCTTCCATCGGCGACTGATACGGGCCGAATTCGTTGACGCCGCGTTCCAGCAAAATCTTGCGGCCGGCATCCATCCGCAGCGCGATCTCGTCATCCTCAGCGCAGGTCTCCATGTAGGCGGCGCGCTCGGCATCGATGAAGCTGCGTTCAAACAAGACGATTTCTTCAGGGTAGTAAAACTCGACCACGTTGGTGGTTTTTTGCGGACCCTTCGGCCACACGGTCGATACCACCAGCACGTTCGGATACCACTCGACCATGATGTTGGGGTAAATCGTTAACCAGATCGCGCCGTGCTTGGGTGCTTCACCGCCGCTGTAGCGCAGTACTTCGTCATGCCATTTCTGATAAGTGGCAGAGCCGGATTTCTTCAGTGCCGCGTTGACGCCCACGGTTTGTACGCTGTAGCCCTCACCCATTTCCCAGCGCAGATCATTGCAGCTCACGAAATGTCCCAAGCCGGGGTGGAATGGTTCGACGTGATAATCCTCAAGGTAGACTTCAATGAAGGTCTTCCAGTTGTAATCGCATTCATGAATTTCGACGTGATCAAGCATGTAACCGTCAAAATTCAAATCGCGCGCGGTCACCATCGATCGCAGCATGTTGGGTACGTCGAGGCCGTTTTGATCAAACAGCAAGCCGTTCCAATGCTGCAGCCCGAAGCGGCTGAGGTTCATGCATGGCGTATCGGCAAAATGCGGGGCGCCGATGAGTTCGCCTTTCAGATCGTAAGTCCAGCGATGCAGCGGGCAGATAATGTTGTCGGCGTTGCCGCGTCCGGACAGCATTTTGGCTTGCCGGTGTCGGCACACATTCGAGATCAGTTCCAAGCCCTGCGCGTTACGGACCAGCACGCGGCCGTCGTTCTCCCATGGCAGGGTGGCGTAGTCGCCCTCGTTGGGCACCATCAGTGTGTGGCCGGCGTAGCGCGGGCCTTGCTTGAACAATCGATCGGTTTCCAGCGCCAACAGCTTGTCGTCAAAGTAGACGTTGACAGGCAATTGCGCGGTGGAGCGTGCGAGTTTTTCGAGACTGGCCAGATCGGACATCCTCAACCCCAAATCAGTGTGCTGTGCCGTCAAACAAAGGACCCGTCCACAGGTCTCGCGCAGAGACATTTTGCGGTCCGGATCCGGGTGAGGCGCGGATTATAACCCCGGGGTTTAACTGTTCGCCCAACAACGCTTCAGGCATTCGCGGCCGAGTACATGAGGAAATAGATTGCGGTGATTTGCGCCCGCCTCGGCATGGTTATTTTGTTATCAAATCAAGCGCGGGCTGCAGACTCTCCGGGCTTATCAAAAAGGCATAAATAGTCTGTGCTGGTGTTTTGAGTTGGGCGGCATGGGTACCATCGAATAAAATCTGGGTTCGAGTTTAAGGGTCATCGCGATGCCAAAAAAGAATCTCTCTGATCAGCCGGCCGCCTCATTCGAGCAGGCGATGGCGGAGTTGGAGCAACTGGTCGAGAAAATGGAGTCGGGTGCATTGCCGCTGGAGGCCTCACTGGAGGCGTACAAGCGTGGTGCTGAATTGGTGAAGTACTGTGCCGCCCAACTCGAGCGCGTCGAGCAGCAAGTGAAAGTACTCGAGGGCGAGATGCTGACCCCGTTCGAGAGCGATGACGCGGATAGCGAGGACGACGAGGAATGAGCGTGCCATTCACCGTTTGGGCCAAACAGGTTCAAGCGGACATGGAAGCGGTGTTGGATCGGCACTTGCCGCCTGCTTCCGCTTTACCGTCCAAGCTGCATCAAGCGATGCGTTATGCGGTGCTGGGTGGTGGTAAGCGCGTCAGACCGTTGCTGGTGTTTGCAGCCGGCGCTCTGTACGATGCGCCGCGCGACGCGCTTGAACGCGCAGCCGCAGCCGTCGAAATGATTCATGCCTACTCGCTGGTGCATGACGACATGCCTTGCATGGACGATGATGATCTGCGGCGTGGCAAGCCGACTGTGCATCGTCAGTATGATGAAGCGACTGCTTTATTGGTTGGTGATGCTCTGCAATCACAAGCGTTTGACGTTTTATCGGGTGGAGCACTTGAGCCTGCGCGCAAAGTCGCCATGCTGTCGCAGCTGG
>JBJTXC010000350.1:0-5147 GCA_046082065.1 Burkholderiaceae bacterium | reverse complement strand
CGAGCCGCCTGCGTTACCGGTTGTTTTCATGCCCAGCTTGCGTGCAGAGTAAGTCGACAAAAAATAGCCCTGCACCACACCACCACGCACCACATCGCGCGCTTGAACCTGCACTCCCTCTTCATCAAACGGCGCAGAACCAGTGGCGCTGCGTATGGATGGGTCTTCAATGATTTGAATATCGTCGCCGAATACTTGCGTACCGATTGAGTCGGTCAGAAATGTCGATTTGCGGTACAGCGCGCCACCCGACACCGCCTGCACGAATGCGCCCAACAATCCGGCAGCAAGTGGTGCCTCGAATAGCACTGGGCATTTACGAGTATCGAGCTTACGCGCATTCAAACGCGCCAATGCGCGCTCGGCTGCGTAGCGCCCGATGGCCTCGGGCTCGGCGAGTTGCTGCGGATTGCGGTCAGAGCTGTACCAATCATCACGCTGCATGTGCTGGCCTTTGCCTGCAATCGGCGAGACCGAAATCGAGTGACGGGTATAGGGGTAGCCGCCCATGAAACCGCGCGAATTCGCCAACACGAAATGCGACTGCTGCGCATGCACTCCCGCTCCTTCGCTGTTCGTGAGGCGCTTGTCTACAGCGAACGCGGCAGCTTCACAACGCAGCGCAATCTCGACTGCTTGATCCGCCTGAATAGCCCATGGGTGAAACAAATCAAGGTCTTTCGGCGAACGTTCCAGCATCTCCTCATCCGGCAAACCAGCGCAGTCATCTTCGGCGGTGAAGCGTGCGATATCGTAGGCGGCGTCGACGGTTTCCTTCAACGACTTCAAAGAAAAATCAGAGGTGCTGGCATTCCCCCGGCGGATCGCGCGACCCTCGCCTAAAAAGATCGTGACACCGATACCCTTATCCTTGTTCTGCTCGATGGTATCGACCTGCCCTTTACGTACGCTCACTGAAAGCCCGTGACCCTCACTGAGTTCGACCACTGCATCGGATGCGCCCTTTTGCTGGGCAAAGCGCAGTACATCACTGGCAATTTCTTTCAGCTGTTCTTGCGTGTGGGTGAAGATTTCAGCGCTCATTCGGCGTTCTCTCGGGGCAGGATCAAAGCGGTTATCATAGCAGTCGTTGCATTTTTCAATCGGCCGTCCTCATGCCCAATGCCAACCGCGGCGCGGTCGGGTTCCAGTCCAGCGAATTCGAGCAGAAATACGAACGCCCCTCCAAGTCGCAACTGAAGCGCGAGATGACCGCGCTGCAAAAACTCGGCGAAGCCTTGGTCGACGCGCCACGAGATCGCGTCAAGAAAGTGCCGATGCCTGATGATGTGATGGAAGCGATTCTGACCTGTCAGCAAATCAGCAACCATGAAGGTCGGCGCCGGCAGTTGCAGTATGTTGGCAAGAAAATGCGCACGCTGACCGAGGATGAAGTCGCCATTATCCAAAAAACTGTCGACGGTTGGCGTGGCACGTCCAAGGCCGAGGCTGCTGCCCTGCATGCAATTGAACGCCAGCGCGAGCGACTGCTCTCTGATGACAAGGCACTGACCGATTTGTACAGTCAGCACCCTTCGCTCGATTTACAGCATGTACGCACGCTGATTCGCAATGCGCGTAAAGAACAGGCCGACAATAAGCCCCCCAAGGCCTACCGCGAAATCTTTCAGCTATTGAAGACATTACAAGCCCCACCCAATGATGCAACTGCCGACGACATGGCAGGACTCCATGACGATGAAGAAAACCAGAACACATCCTAATGAATTAATCATTGGCTTGGTGTCGATTTCAGATCGGGCATCGAGTGGTGTGTACGAAGACCAGGGTGTGCCTGCGCTGCACGACTGGTTTTCGTCGGCACTCATCAGCCCGTGGCAGATGGAAACGCGACTGATCCCTGATGAGCAAGCCACCATCGAGCAAACGCTGATCAGCTTGGTCGATGAAGTCGGTTGCGATTTGGTGCTCACCACGGGTGGTACCGGGCCCGCAAGACGCGATGTCACGCCTGAGGCCACGCTGGCTGTGGCGACCAAGCCCATGCCCGGCTTCGGCGAGCAGATGCGACAAATCAGTTTACGTTTTGTGCCCACCGCGATCTTGTCGCGTCAGGTGGCCGTCATCCGTGAGTGCCAAGATCATGCGGCGCTGATCATGAATCTGCCGGGGCAACCAAAATCAATACGCGAGACACTCGAAGGACTCAAAGACACGGATGGCAACACTGTCGTCGCAGGGATTTTTGCTGCGGTACCTTACTGTATCGATCTGATCGGCGGGCCCTACATTGAAACTAACGAAGCACTCTGCAAAGCATTCCGACCAAAGTCGGCAATACGCGTCAAATAAGGCCTGATATGAGTGAACACGCCTTGCTGGAAACCATAGAAATTGAGAGCAGCACATCACCGACCGCAGCCGTCATCTGGATGCATGGCCTCGGCGCAGATGGCCACGACTTTGCGCCCATCGTGCGCGAGTTGGATCTATCTGGTTGCCATGGTATTCGGTTCGTATTCCCCCATGCCGAGACCATGCCGGTCACCATCAACAACGGCTACGTCATGCGCGCTTGGTACGACATCCTTGGCATGGACTTGGTTCGGCGTGAAGATGCAAATGGCCTGCGCGCCTCGCAGCAGCGCATTAATGATCTGATCGCCAACGAAATTGCGCGTGGCATTCCAGCCGAACGAATCGTGCTGGCGGGGTTTTCGCAAGGTTGCGCGATGACGCTGCAAACCGGGCTACGCTATCCACACCGCCTGGCCGGACTGATGTGCTTGTCAGGCTATCTGCCACTGGCCGATACCATTGCAGAAGAGCGACATCATGCCAACCAGCACACCCCTATTTTCATGGCGCATGGGCGCGGTGATGGCGTGGTGCTGATCAATCGTGCAGAGGCTTCGCGAGATGTGCTGCAAAAACTTGGCTATGCTATCGAGTGGCATGAGTACATGATGCAGCATTCTGTGTGCGCCGAAGAAGTTGACGATATCAGTCGCTGGTTGCAACACGTCTTGAAAGCGAACAACGGGTAGCGATGTATCCATGACCATGATCGATACCCGCGCCAGCCATACTACCCCGTTCACAGGGCATCGCTTCAGCGTGCTGTTTCTGTGTATGGGTAATATCTGCCGTAGCCCCACCGCGCATGGTGTGTTTCGACAAAAAGTTCAACAAGCCGGTTTAGCGGATGCGGTCTTTGTCACTTCTGCCGGGACACACAACTACCATCCGGGCGATCCGCCGGATCAGCGCAGCCAGCGCGTGGCAGCGGACAGAGGCTATGACTTATCAGATCTGCGTGCACGACAACTCAGTGCGCGCGATTTCGAGCAGCATGATCTGTTACTTGCAATGGACTGGGATAACCTTGCATTAGCAGAGCAGCGTTGCCCGCCCGCTTATCGTCGCAAGCTACGGCGTCTGACAGAATTCTGCCGTCGGCATGAGGCCGCCGTGGTACCTGATCCGTACTACGGTGGTGACCATGGATTTCAGCACGTGCTAGATCTGATCGAAGACGCCTGCGATGGCCTGCTGGAACATGTAAGCTGTCAGCTAGTCTCGCCAAATGCAGTCATTCACGGAGGACGCGGATGAGCAAACTCTTTGCTATTCTCGCAGGTATTGTCATCACCATCGGGCTGATCGCCGCGGCACATTTTGCCGGCCTGATCTCACTCGATATTGGTGATAGCGGCAAAGTCGCCAAATACAAAAACAAAGGCGTACTCGAGGTCATCTGTGACGCCGAAATCAGCCGTCCCGGTGAGAAACTCACGCCACCGTTTGAAACCAGCCGCATGCCGCTACCCGCCACCTTTGATTTCGACGATGGTACCGGTGCTTATGCGGGTGAATACACCATCTCGCTTAACCGTAAAGGCACGCTCAAGGCCAAAGGCGAGCTGCTCGAGATCTATCGTCCGGCCATGTTCAAGCGACACGGCGTCGTCATCATCGGGGAACACGTCACGCTCGATCGTCGTACCGGCGAATTCAAACAGTGGCTGGATTTAGACGGTGGTAAGCGGCTGGATCTGATCCACGGCACGTGCAAGCGCACGGACAACGCACCGTTCTGAGTACTGAAGCAAATCAAGCGCGTTCGGCGCTACGAATAGCCATCGCCGGCGCCTTATCGCTGGCTGTGGCGATGGGTATCGGTCGGTTTGCATTCACGCCGCTGATGCCATTGATGCTGCAGGAAGGCTCGCTGGATATTGCAACGGCGAGTTGGCTGGCAAGTGCCAACTACCTCGGTTATCTGATCGGTGCCTTGCTCTGCACCTTCCAACTCGCGCTGTGGGCCAGATGGTCTTGGCCCGCACTCGCCTCGTCTGGCATGGTTAAAGTCGGTTTGATCTTGACCTGTACGCTGACGGCGGCTATGGCCATTGATTTCGCTTCAGCATGGCCGTGGCTGCGATTCATCACTGGCATCACCACGGCGATCGGCTTTGTTTACACCTCAACTTGGTGTCTTGGGCATCTCGCACAAATGAATCGTCCCTCGGCGGGCGGCATTGTCTATATGGGCCCGGGTATCGGTATTACATGCAGCGGTTTATTAGCGAGCGTGATGGTGCAATTGACTTGGCCCGCCAGTTGGGGTTGGCTCGCATTTGCACTATTGGCGCTGATGATCAGCGTGTTTTTGTGGCCGGTGTTCAATAATGACGATGACCTGCATGCAAACACGACCAGTCGTTTCAGCGCCGTAGCGGCGGGCGGTAGTCAAATCGAGAAAGCTACCTTGGTAATGGCTTACGGCCTCGCGGGTTTTGGTTACATCATCACTGCGACCTTCTTGCCAGTGAGGGCGCGTACCGCGCTACCCGATTCCGTCTGGCTGGATTTATTCTGGCCGTTGCTGGGTATTGCGGTCGCGCTGGGCGCTTTACTCGCTTCGCGTATTCCATCACGCATAGACCAGCGCGCGCTGCTGATTGGGTGTTATCTCATGCAGTCGCTGGGCGTGGTGCTGGTCAACTGGATACCTACACTGACCGGCTTTGCCATAGGTAGCGTGCTGGTCGGATTGCCATTCACTGCAATCACTTTTTTCACCATGCAGTTAGGTCGGCAATTACATCCACAATCTGCGCCCGCCATCATCGGGCTGCTATCTGGCGCGTTTGCGTTTGGGCAGATCATTGGCCCGCCGGTTG
>JBJTXC010000349.1:0-2514 GCA_046082065.1 Burkholderiaceae bacterium | reverse complement strand
CGAAGGCCGGAATCTAGTGCACTCATCGGATGCTTCGATGTCATTCAAGTTAAGGCTCAACTGACACACTATGAACAAAGCTCACCGCAAACCCCTTCCCGGCACCAGTCTCGACTATTTCGATGCGCGCGAGGCCGTCGGCGCAATCCAGGTAGGTGCTTGGGACACGCTGCCTTACACCTCGCGCGTACTTGCCGAGAATCTGGTGCGTCGCTGCGATCCGGCCACGCTGACTGCATCGCTCAAGCAGCTGATGGAACGCAAGCGTGATCTCGACTTTCCTTGGTACCCGGCGCGCGTGGTGTGTCACGATATTTTGGGTCAGACTGCACTGGTTGATTTGGCTGGTTTGCGTGATGCGATCGCGGATCAGGGTGGTGACCCAGCCAAGGTGAACCCGGTCGTGCCGGTGCAACTCATCGTCGATCACTCATTGGCAGTGGAGTGTGGTGGTTATGATCCGCAAGCCTTTGAAAAAAACCGGGCGATTGAGGATAGACGTAATGAAGACCGGTTTCATTTTATTGACTGGACCAAGCACGCATTTAAAAATGTCGATGTGATCCCACCGGGTAACGGCATCATGCACCAGATTAATTTGGAGCGTATGTCGCCGGTGATTCATAACGATCATGGTGTGGCCTACCCGGATACCTGTGTTGGTACGGATAGCCACACACCGCATGTCGATGCACTCGGTGTGATTGCGATTGGCGTTGGTGGTCTCGAAGCCGAAAATGTGATGCTGGGTCGCGCATCCTGGATGCGTTTACCCGACATTGTTGGTGTTGAACTCTCCGGTAAGCCACAGCCGGGCATCACCGCCACCGATATCGTGCTCGCGCTGACCGAGTTTTTGCGTAAATCAAAGGTTGTGGGCGCGTATCTGGAGTTTTATGGTGAGGGTGCTCGCGCATTGACCTTGGGTGATCGCGCCACCATCTCCAACATGGCACCCGAGTATGGTGCAACAGCGGCGATGTTCAGTATTGATCAGCAAACCATTCAATACCTCAAACTTACGGGCCGTAGCGATGAGCAGGTCAAGCTGGTTGAAACTTATGCCCAGGTTGCTAGCTTGTGGTCCGACAGTCTTCAGCATGTGGTGTACGAACGCGTATTGAGGTTTGATTTATCAAGCGTGGTACGCAACATGGCAGGCCCGTCGAATCCGCATGCGCGTGTAGCGACGACAGATCTCGCGGTGAAGGGTATTGCAGGCGCCTGGGAAGATGTGCCCGGCCAAATGCCTGATGGCGCAGTGATCATCGCGGCGATTACCAGTTGTACCAATACCTCGAACCTACGCAACGTGATTGCCGCGGGCCTGTTAGCCCGCAACGCGAACAAGTATGGCTTGTTGCGCAAGCCTTGGGTCAAGACGTCGTTGGCGCCGGGCTCGAAAGCGGTGACGATGTATCTCGAAGAGGCGGGTTTGTTGCCTGAACTCGAAAAGCTCGGCTTTGGTGTAGTTGCGTATGCCTGCACCTCGTGCAACGGCATGTCCGGTGCGCTTGACTCGAAGATTCAGCAAGAGATCATCGACCGGGATCTGTATGCGACCGCTGTCCTATCAGGTAATCGAAATTTTGATGGTCGTATTCACCCTTACGCCAAGCAGGCATTTCTGGCATCGCCACCACTCGTGGTTGCTTATGCTATTGCTGGCACGATCCGTTTCGATATTGAGAAAGATGTACTCACGGTCGCCAATGGTAAAGAGATACGCTTGAAAGATATCTGGCCGAGTGATGAAGAAATTGACGCCATCGTCAAAGCCTCAGTCAAGCCAGAACATTTCCGTAAAGTGTATGAGCCGATGTTTGCGATTCGTGCTGATAGCGGCGCACAGGTCAAGCCGCTGTATGACTGGCGTCCGAAATCAACCTATATTCGTCGCCCACCGTACTGGGAAGGCGCGCTCGCAGGTGAACGTACGCTGCAAGGGATGCGGCCATTGGCACTGCTGCCGGATAACATTACCACCGACCATTTGTCGCCATCGAATGCGATTCTGATGGATTCTGCTGCCGGTGAGTATTTGCACAAGATGGGTTTACCGGAAGAAGACTTCAATTCATATGCCACGCACCGTGGCGATCATTTGACAGCACAGCGGGCGACGTTTGCTAACCCGACGCTGGTGAATGAAATGGTGATCGTCAATGGTCAGCAAAAGAAAGGTTCACTGGCACGTGTCGAGCCCGACGGCAAGGTCATGCGCATGTGGGAAGCGATTGAAACCTACATGAACCGCAAGCAGCCGCTAATCATCATCGCCGGTGCCGATTATGGCCAAGGCTCATCACGCGACTGGGCGGCAAAAGGTGTACGTTTAGCCGGCGTAGAGGTGATTGTCGCTGAAGGCTTTGAGCGTATTCATCGTACTAATTTGATTGGTATGGGTGTATTGCCCTTGGAGTTTAAAGCTGGCGTCAATCGCAAGACACTCGCGCTGGATGGTACCGAGACTTACGACGTGATCGGCACGCGTAAGCCACGCGCTGATCTCAC
>JBJTXC010000348.1:0-2197 GCA_046082065.1 Burkholderiaceae bacterium | reverse complement strand
TCTACAAAGCCTGGCTCGCACTGTTTAATTTACCGGTAGCCTCGCAACTGGCCTCGTTACTCGCGTTTGCTGTGTTGCTGTTGGTGTGGTTGGAGCAACGTGCAATTGCACAGCGACGCTACGCGGCGAGCACGATTGATGCGCGCATGGAGCGTTTGCAATTGACCGGTTATGCGGGTTGGGCTGCCTGCGCAGTGTGTGCCTCGGTACTGTTGCTGGCGTTTTTGATTCCGTTGTTTCAATTGACCGTGTGGTCTCTGGCAGTGATACGTCATGACTGGGATGCGCGCTACTGGGGTCTCATTGCTCACTCATTGATGCTGTCAAGTTTATCGGCGTTGATTGTGGTGGCGATGGGGCTGTGGTTGGCCTATGCGCAGCGTCAGCACCCGGGGCCGATAACGCGCTTGTGGGTACGTATCTCGACCTTGGGCTACGCGCTACCCGGTATGTTGTTGTCGGTAGGTTTGTTCATGCCAATCGCCTGGCTCGACCGGCAGTTGTACCCGCTATGGCAATCGTGGGGTGTGGATCCCGCGCCGGTGTTGAAAGGTACCCTGCTGGTGATGCTGCTGGCGCTGGCCGCTCGATTTCTGGCGGTGGGTTTTGAGCCGATGCAGGCAGCGATGCAGCGTATCACCATCAGTCAGCAACACGCAGCACAAAGTTTGGGTTTGGGACGATGGCAGGTACTGCAAAAACTTTTTTTACCGCTACTGCGCAGCGGATGGTTGGGTGCCAGTTTGCTGGTCTTCGTTGAAGTGATGAAAGAGATGCCAATCACACTGATGACTCGCCCGTTTGGTTGGGACACGCTGGCGGTTCGTGTGTATGAAATGAGTGCTGAAGGCATGTGGGATAGAGCAGCATTACCGAGTCTGTGCATTGTGTTGGTCGGCTTGCTACCGGTGCTGTTATTGATTCGTCAGACGGAGCGCTAGCAGATGCAAGATGAAACCACCATGCAGCCGCACATGCATGCACTTGAGCTGCGCGGCCTGACCGTTGGCTATCCCAGCGCAAGCGGCACGCAGTTGGTGCTATCAGATATCTCGCTTGCGCTCGCAGCGGGCGAGATTGCTTGCCTGCTCGGCCCCTCTGGCTGCGGTAAGACCACGGCTTTGCGCGCGATTGCCGGCTTTCATCGATTGCAGTCGGGGCAGATTCGGTTAATGCAGCAAGAAGTCGGCTCCGCCAATCACCCAATACCACCCGAGCAGCGCAATATCGGCATGGTGTTTCAAGATTACGCACTGTTTCCTCATCTATCCGTTGCAGACAATATCGGTTTCGGTTTGTATCGACGCAGCAAACGCGAGCGCGATACGCGTATCGCACAAATGCTTGATCTGGTGGGTTTGCGTGAGCTGGCAAACAGCGCGCCGCATCAACTCTCCGGCGGTCAGCAGCAACGTGTTGCTCTGGCACGCGCGTTGGCGCCGCAGCCCGCATTGCTATTGATGGATGAACCGTTTTCGAATTTGGATGTCACGCTACGCGAACGATTAGCGCTGGAGGTGCGTGATTTATTGAAGCAGACCGGCACCACCGCAGTCATCGTCACGCATGATCAGCATGAAGCATTTGCAGTAGCCGATCGGGTTGCGGTACTGGCAGAGGGCAGGCTGCAGCAATGGGGCACGCCGATGCAGTTGTATCACCGCCCGGCGAATCGCTTTGTAGCGAGCTTCATTGGCGAAGGCATGATGCTGCGCGGTCACATGGGTGAGGCGGGTCAGGTGACGACGGAGCTTGGTGTGTTCAAGCCCGAGTCATTGCCCGATGGGTTGCATCGAGACGACCCGGTCGATTTGTTGGTGCGGCCCGACGATATTCAGCACGACGATGCCAGCCCGCTGCAGGCGCGCGTATTGGCCAAGGCATTTCGTGGTGCTCAATTCCTCTACACGCTGGCGTTGCCGTCCGGGCAGCAGCTGTTATCTCTCGTGCCGAGCCACCATGACCATGCCATTGGTGAGGCGATCGGCATTCGATTGGAGCTGGATCATCAGGTTTGTTTTGCCGCTTGAGGGAAAGCCTGATCATAGGTAAGAGCTGCACGCGTCATGCCGGCGCAGGCTTACTCAGATAGGTTCCAAGGGTCGCAAAGTCGCCGGCTAGGCCTTATAGTGACGACTTTCGCGGATTTGCCAGTTGGACGCCCGTGAAAATAATCATAACGACAACAAAATTCAGG
>JBJTXC010000347.1:0-3154 GCA_046082065.1 Burkholderiaceae bacterium | reverse complement strand
AATCCTGTTGCGCCTCGTCTTGCAGTCGATTGAACTTGTGATTCAGTAGCGCCGGGCAGCTGGCTGCAGCCGCAAACCCCGGCAGCAGCGCCGACAGTAAAAACAAAGATGATGTGATTGTTGTGTAATGCAGAGTCAGAGGCGTTTTCCTCGCTTTGACACCTATAGAATTAATCCCGATTGGATGAGTCTAGCCTAGTTTGAAAAATCTTTCCGGCGTCGGAAAAATGATGCTTCGAGGCCAGTTCGTACTTCTCGTATTCATGCTGCTTTTGCTGGCCAGGCCACCGTATTAAAGCAGCAAATTGAATAAAGTTGCTTTTGTATCAAAATAAGCATCTCGACCCGCTGCTTGCAACGCTTCGGCAGCGCTTGCTCCCGTCCTGCTTAGCTTAGCGATTCATGCCGGCGCAGGCTTGGGGCTATCGCCTGCACCACGTGCCTTGAATTTGAAACCCAGATAAATTGGAACCAGAGACTGAATGCGACATTTGATAGTGGTACTCGGCGATCAATTGAGCCTCAACAGTCCGGCCCTGGCCGACTTTGATCCCGCATGCGATGCGGTACTGATGATCGAGGCCCCCAGCGAGGCCACGGTCGTTTGGTCGCACAAAGCCCGCATCGTGATGTTCCTCTCCGCGATGCGGCATTTCGCCGAGACGCTGCGCGCGCGTGCTTGGCCGTTGGATTATGTCGCGCTGACAGATCAAAGCCAAAAGACATTTGCCGACCGATTAGCCAAAGCATTGGCACGGCATCGTCCGCAAGCACTCAAAGTGCTCGAGGCGGGTGAATTCCGCATGCAAAATTTGATCACCTCGGCATGCAAAAGTGCCGGCGTGGCGTGTCACTGGGTCGACGACACGCATTTCATGTGCAGTCGTACGGCATTTGCTGCTTGGGCCAAAAGCAAGCGCGAACTACGCATGGAGTTTTTCTATCGCGAGATGCGCAAGCGGCACAACGTGTTGATGCAGGGTGCAGAGCCGGTGGGTGGCCAATGGAATTTCGACCAAGACAATCGCAGCAGCTACCCGAAAAAAACCGGTCCCGGTGAGATACCGTTGCCCGCAGCGTTTGCGCCAGATGCCATCACCCGCGAAGTCATCGCCGACGTTGAACAACACTTTCCTGATCACCCGGGTACGGCGAGTCATTTTTTCTGGCCGGTCACGCGTGAACAGGCTTTAACCGCGCTGGAGAATTTCATTCGATTGCGCTTGCCGAATTTCGGCAAGTACCAAGATGCGATGTGGACGAATACGCCTGCGGGTTGGCACTCACTGTTGTCTGCCGCACTGAACTTGCATTTGCTCGACCCACGCGAGGTGATTGCTGCGGCCGAGCAGGCCTACCAAGACGGCCATGCGCCGCTTGAGGCCGTGGAGGGATTCATTCGTCAGATCTTGGGTTGGCGCGAATTCATACGCGGTGTGTATTGGCTGGATATGCCGGCCATGCGTGAAGCCAATCACTACGGCCATCAGCGTGATTTGCCGCGCTGGTTCTGGACAGGCGAGACCCACATGGCCTGCGTGCGCGATTGCCTGCAGCAGACACTGGCTTACGGCTATGCGCATCATATTCAGCGGCTGATGGTGACGGGTAACTTTGCGCTACTGGCTGAGTTGTCACCGCAGCAGGTGGAGGATTGGTATCTGGCGATCTATGTCGACGCCGTCGAATGGGTCGAACTACCCAATGTCGCCGGGATGGCGCTGCATGCCTGCGGCCCGCGCTTTACCAGTAAACCCTATGTGGCCAGCGGCGCCTATATCCATCGTCAGAGCAACTATTGCAGTGGCTGTCGCTACGACCCGGCGCAGCGCACGGGTGAGCAAGCTTGTCCGTTCACCACGCTTTACTGGCATTTCATCGAGCGGCATGCAAAGGCATTAACGAGTAATCCCCGCACCGCGCTGATGGCCAAAAACCTCAACCGACTCAGTGACGCCGAGCGCGCCGCTATTCGACAGCAAGCCGCTCGCATGCTGAGTCAATTGGATACGCTTTGATATCAAATTGAAAATACGCACACGGGGATTTTGCTTGCGACATTGGCGAGTGCTGGTGCGCCAATCGTGATGAACCATTGTTGATAAAATCGCGGCATTCATTCGCTTTTGCTGGATTTTTCAAATGCTGTACCCCGAGCTTTTTCGATCGCTGGAGCAAGTGCGCTGGAACATGGAAACCGATATTCCATGGGATCAGTTCGACGCCGACAAACTCTCCGACGAGCAGGCGCGCACCATCAAAATGAACGCCATCACCGAGTGGGCGGCCCTACCGGCGACCGAGATGTTCTTGCGTGATAACCGTAACGACAGCGATTTTTCAGCATTCATGTCGGTCTGGTTCTTTGAAGAGCAAAAACACGCCTTGGTGCTGATGGAATATCTGCGGCGCTTTCGTCCTGATCTGCAACCCACCGAAGAAGAACTACACAAGGTTCGTTTTGAATTTGATCCGGCGCCACCACTAGAAACACTGATGCTGCACTTTTGCGGCGAGGTCAGGCTGAATCATTGGTATCGCTGCGCAGCAGAGTGGCATACCGAACCCGTCATCAAGCATATTTACAAGACCATTAGTCAGGATGAGGCGCGGCATGGTGGTGCTTATCTGCGCTACATGAAAAAAGCGCTCACGCAGTTTGGTGACAACGCGCGTGCTGCCTTCGCCAAAATTGGTGTGTTGATGGCATCCGCCCGCCGCACCGAGAAGCCTTTGCATCCAACGAATTTGCACGTCAATCAGGCGCTGTTCCCGAATGACACAGTGCAAAGCCGGTTACCCGATCCGCAGTGGTTGGAGGCGTGGCTCGACAAGCAAATTAAATTTGACGACCAATGGGAAACCAAAGTCGTCGACCGCATACTGCACAACTTGTCGCTGCTGTTCGAGCGCAGTTTCAGTAGTGTGCAGGAGTTGAATAGGTATAGGAAAGAGGCTGTAGCCCGTCTTTCTCCCGTAACCTCCTAAACGCCTTCACCAGAAGGCCGCTGGCGTTGTTGGTGGCCTCTCGCCGTACGTCGAGTACTGTCTTCGAGGCCTCCGCCTAGACACCTCCAGGTCCTTGCGCTGCTGTTCCAACTGCAGGCGATGGGACTGCAACACCCCCAGGAACGCCTTGAGTTGCGGCGCGGTG
>JBJTXC010000346.1:0-2244 GCA_046082065.1 Burkholderiaceae bacterium | reverse complement strand
AGCGCAGAGCGCCCACCGAAACCATTCAACCCAGCAAACAAAACAACTCAGCACACAGAACCATGGATCTCAGAAAACTCAAGACCCTGATTGATTTGGTGGCCGAATCCGATATCTCGGAACTCGAAGTCACCGAAGGTGAGAGCAAGGTACGCATCGTCAAAAGTGGCGCGCCTGCAGCGCATAGTCAGATGGTGATGATGCCATCGGCGCCCGCGCAGATGGTGGCTGCCCCTGCGATGGCAGCCCCGACTGCGGCATCCGCGCCGGTCGCTGCGGCGCCGGCCGCCGCGGTGGAAGCAGCGCCAAGCGGGCATGTCGTGAAGTCCCCCATGGTCGGCACCTTCTATCGCGCATCAGCGCCCGGCGCAGCTGCCTTTGTCGATATTGGCTCCACCGTCAAGGAAGGCGACACACTGTGCATCATCGAGGCGATGAAATTGCTCAATGAAATAGACGCCGATGCCAGCGGCACCATTCGTCAGATTTTGGTCGAGAACGGGCAAGCGGTGGAGTTTGGTCAGCCGCTGTTCATCATCGAATGAAGCGCCCATTCACCGCCGCCGAAAGCTACATGAAACATGTTTGAAAAAATTCTGATCGCTAACCGTGGGGAGATTGCCTTACGCATACAGCGCGCCTGTCGCGAGATGGGCATCAAAACCGTGGTGGTGCATTCCGAGGCTGATCGCGAGGCCAAGTACGTCAAGCTGGCCGACGAATCCGTATGCATCGGTCCACCGCCCTCTGCGCAAAGTTATCTGTCCATGCCGGCCATTATCAGCGCGGCTGAAGTCACTGACGCCGAGGCGATTCATCCGGGTTACGGCTTTTTATCCGAGAACGCAGACTTCGCCGAGCGGGTTGAACAGTCCGGCTTTGTCTTCATCGGTCCGCGCTCTGACTCGATACGCATGATGGGTGACAAGGTGTCCGCCAAACAGGCCATGATCAAGGCCGGCGTGCCCTGCGTTCCCGGCTCCGAAGGCGCGCTACCGGATGATCCGAAGGTCATCGTGCAAACTGCGCGCCGCATTGGCTACCCGGTCATCATCAAAGCGGCGGGTGGTGGTGGCGGTCGCGGCATGCGTGTGGTTCACACCGAGGCGGCGCTGATCAACGCAGTCACCATGACCAAGACCGAAGCTGGCACGGCCTTCGGTAATCCCGAGGTATACATGGAGAAGTACCTCGAAAATCCGCGTCATGTGGAAATTCAGATACTCGCCGACGAATTCAAAAGCGCGATCTGGCTGGGTGAGCGAGATTGCTCAATGCAGCGGCGCCATCAAAAGGTGATTGAAGAAGCACCCGCGCCGGGCATTCCACGCAAGCTGATCGAAAAAATCGGCGACCGCTGCGCCGAGGCCTGTCGCAAGATTGGTTACCGTGGCGCTGGCACCTTCGAGTTTTTGTACGAGAACGGCGAGTTCTACTTCATCGAAATGAATACCCGTATTCAGGTCGAACATCCAGTGACGGAAATGATTACCGGGATCGATCTGGTGCAAGAGCAAATTCGCATCGCGGCCGGCGAGCGGCTGCGCTTCAAGCAGCGCGACATTATTCTCAAAGGTCATGCGATTGAATGTCGTATCAACGCAGAAGACGCGTTCAAGTTCATACCTTCACCCGGCCGGATCACCGCATGGCACGCGCCCGGGGGCCCGGGGATCCGAGTGGATTCGCATGCCTACGCCGGCTACTTCGTGCCCCCTAACTACGACTCGATGGTTGGCAAGGTCATCGCGTACGGCATCACGCGCGAGCAAGCGATCAAGCGCATGCAGATTGCATTGTCAGAGATGGTGGTGGAAGGCATACAAACCAACATCCCGCTGCACCGCGAGTTGATGGTCGATGGGCGCTTTATCGAGGGCGGTACCAATATTCACTACCTCGAGCAAAAGCTCGCCAATAAAAAGTAGGCCACATGAGCTGGACCGAAATCGTGATTGAGTTGCCGCGCGCGCAGGCCGAACAGGTTTCGGATGCGTTGATCGAGGCCGGCGCTTTATCGGTTTCAGTAGAAGACGCAGACCAGGGTACCGAGGCAGAGCAACCGCTTTTTGGTGAACCCGGCATGGAGCCTGCATCACAGGCTTGGGAACGCAGCCGCGTGGTGGCGCTCACCTCGGCGGATGCAGACCACGCCGCGCTGGTTGATCAAGCCAAAGCCAACTGCGATGAACTGGGCCCGCTCAGCTTCACACTGCGCAGCGTCGCGGAACAAGATTGGGTGCG
>JBJTXC010000345.1:0-2174 GCA_046082065.1 Burkholderiaceae bacterium | reverse complement strand
TCGGCCGCATGCTTCTTGGCTTCTTCGACGATCTCGGCAGCGCGACGCTCGGAATCGACGATGCGCTTCTGCGTCTCTTCGTGGGCTTGCGCCAGCTCGATCTGCACACGCTTCTCGGCCACGGCCAGCTCATGCTTGCCGCGGTCTGCGGCCGCCAAACCTTCCGAGATTTTCTTTGCGCGCTCGTCGAGCACTTTCATCAGCGGCGGCCACACGAATTTCATCGTGAAAAGCGCGAGGATGAAAAATACGACGAACTGCGCAAACAAGGTTGCGTTCAAGTTCACGGTGTTTTCCTTCTCAAATTAACGATCGCCGGGGTCACCCCCGGCAGGATGAGAATGATGGAATCAGCCCGAGAACGGGTTAGCGAAGGTAAACATCATCGCCAAGCCGACGCCGATCAGGAACGCCGCATCGATCAGACCAGCCAGCAGGAACATCTTGGTCTGCAAGCTGTTCATCAATTCGGGCTGACGCGCAGCAGCTTCGATGAACTTGCCGCCCATGACGCCAATGCCGATACAAGCGCCATTCGCGCCCAAGCCAATGATCAGACCGCATGCGAGGGCAACCAAACCGACGTTACTCATAAAGACTCCTTTAGATAGTCAATGTTGAAAAGTGAATGAAGCGACCAGACCGATCAGTGTCCCTCATGGGCCTGCCCGATATAGACGAGCGTGAGCATCATGAAAATGAACGCCTGAAGAACTACGATAAGAATATGGAAAATCGCCCACACCGAGCCGGCCAACACATGCAGACCGAAGCCCCACCAAGTGGCTGTAGAGCCGAGCAGCGCGATCAACAGGAACAGCAACTCACCAGCGTACATGTTGCCGAACAGTCGCATACCCAGAGACACGGTTTTCGCGACGAACTCGATCAAGTTCAATCCGAAATTGGCTAGCCATAGTGCCGGGTGAGAACCGAATGGTGCGCAGAATAACTCGTGAATAAAACCACCCAAGCCTTTGATCTTGAGGTTGTAATAGAGCATCAGGAAAAGCACGCCGATTGCCATGCCAAGCGCGCAGTTCAGATCGGCAGTGGGCACAATCCGGAAGTGTGGTTCGGCGTCGAACAACCGGAAGATCGCTGCGAACAAATCAACCGGCAAGAAGTCGAGGGAGTTCATCAACAGCACCCAGACAAACACGGTCAAGGCCAATGGCGCGATGAAGGTTCGATCGCCATGCACAATGTTTTTGGCCTGATCGTTGACCATCTCGAACACCATCTCGACTGCAGCCTGGAAGCGGCCCGGCACGCCTGAGGTCGCGCGTCGCGCAGCAGCGACCATCAATGTGAGCGAAACAATGCCCATCAGCACCGACCAGAACACGGTGTCAATGTTCAAGACGGTTAAATCAATGATGGATTCCTGATGCTTGGTCGACAGGTGCCCGAGGTGATGCAGAATGTATTCCGCAGGTGTCGGTGCGTGATTGACGCCCTCAGTGATCATGTCCTTTGCCATTTCAGTGTCTAAGCAACATTACTGCGTAACTCTTGAGTGCGACGATGAAGGCCACCAACATGGCTAGCCAATTCAGCTCCTGGTACCAAACAGCTATCGCGGCCATGAATGCGATGGTGATCGCGATTTTCGCAAACTCGCCGAAGAAGAAAGTTCGCGGCGTCATTGATTCGATATTCTTGGCGCGGTGAGACAAGTAGGCCGCAAATAGCGCATTCGGTACCACACAACACAGTCCGCCGAGTAGTGCAGAAGCGAGTGCATTGGCTCCGCCCCAGAAGCCTGCCAGCAGCGCGACCACGATTGTCGTGGTGACCTGAATTGCGACCAAGCGCAGCATAAATGGGAGGTTCCGAGAGGGACTCGCGCAGACGCCTAACCCACAACATCTGACGACGTGACCCCACTTCCAAAGCCCCTGATTATAAAGGGAATGTCAGACGCGCGTCAAACCAGGAACGCTGTTCTTCAGAGATTAAAAGGTGGACTTTTGCCTTAGCTGCAAATATGCATTCAGGCTTGTCTTTTAAAGAAGACGGCTTGCATGTAGTAGATATTCAACCGGCGCGAGTTTGCAGCAAAGAAGTAATTTGATCGAGCTGGTCGAGTCCGTTGAAGCTGATGACCAATTCACCTGCATTTTTGCTGTTGACCTTGATACTTACCAAAGTGGCAAGCGCATCGGACAGCG
>JBJTXC010000344.1:0-3033 GCA_046082065.1 Burkholderiaceae bacterium | reverse complement strand
CTTCCAGACCCGTGATGAACACAGCATCAAATTCCAGACCCTTTGCTGCGTGCACCGTCATTAGCTGTATCGCATCCTGACCCGCCTGTGCCTGATTGTCACCTGCCTCGAGGGAGGCATGCGACAAGAATGCCGACAGCGGTGACATCACGGTGGTTAGCGGTGCATCGGCATCAATGACCTCAAGACCGTCTCCTGATACCAGTACCGCTGCAGCACGATCGACCTGAGGTCCGAGCAGCGCGGGCGCATCAACACGAAATCCTTCTTCCGACAAAAATAGTGCCGCTGCGCTGACCAGCTGCTCGAGATTTTCTATGCGATCGGCACCTTCTTTTTCACCTTGATAATGAAGTATCAGGGTGCTCTTCTCGAGCATGACCTGCACCATCTCGGGCAACGGCAGTTGCTGGGTCTCAAAGCGCAGCGCTTCAATGAGTTTGATGAAGTTGCCCAGCGAGCTACCCGCTTTGCCTGCTACGTACGGTACCGCTGTGTACAAAGACACGCCATATTGCCGTGCCGCGTCTTGTAACTGCTCGATGGAGCGCGCACCAATACCTCGAGTCGGAAAATTCACCACCCTCAGAAATGCCGAGTCATTGTGAGGATTGTCGATCAGCTGCAGGTAGGCGATGGCGTGCTTGACCTCAGCTCGCTCGAAGAAGCGCTGCCCGCCGTAGACGCGATACGGCAGCCCCGCAGTAAAGAGCGCATGCTCGATCACACGTGACTGCGCGTTGGACCGATAAAGCACCGCAATCTCACTACGCAGCCAGCCCTCGCTGATCAGGCTTTTCATTTCTTCGATCAGCCATTGTGCTTCTTGTAAATCGCTCGAGGCCTCATACACGCGAATTTGCTCACCATGACCGGCATCCGTTCGTAAATTTTTACCCAGCCGATTGGTATTGTTTGATATGAGTTGATTAGCAGCGTCAAGAATATGGCCATGCGAACGATAGTTCTGCTCTAGCTTGATCAGATTCTGGACGTTGAACTCACGTTCAAACGCGGCCATGTTGCCGACGTTAGCACCTCGAAATGCATAAATACTTTGATCATCATCGCCGACCGCAAATACTGCATTGTGCTGGCCAGCGATCAGCTTTAGCCATTGGTACTGCAGATCATTCGTATCCTGAAACTCGTCGACCAGAATATGCTTGAAGCGGGCTTGATAGTGTTCTCGCAGCGGCTGATGACGTGACAGCAGCTCGTAGCTGCGTAGTAGCAGCTCAGCAAAATCGACCACGCCTTCTCGCTGGCACTGCTCATCATAGGCTGCATACAGCTCGACAAACTTGCGGGTAAATTCATCATGCGCATCGACCGCATGCGAACGCAGACCTTGGTCTTTGGCGCTATTGACAAAGTATTGCAGTTGCTTGGGCGGGTATTTTTCATCATCGACATTCAACCGTTTCATCAGACGCTTGATCGCCGACAGCTGATCCGCCATATCCAGAATCTGAAACGTTTGCGGTAATGCAGCGTCGCGATGATGGGCACGTAGCAAGCGGTTACACAGCCCATGAAATGTCCCTATCCACATGCCGCGCGTACTGATCGGCAACATGGCCGATAGTCTCGCCAGCATTTCCTTAGCTGCTTTGTTGGTGAAAGTAACGGCCAAGACACCAGGCGGCGAGATTTGCATGGTCTGTATCAGCCATGCAATGCGCGTGGTGAGTACACGGGTTTTACCAGAGCCGGCACCAGCGAGAATCAGCGCGGGTTGGGCGGGTAGGGTGACAGCGGCGAGTTGCTCGGGATTGAGGTTGTGCAGAAGATTTTGCATCCCCTGATTATATGACGGCGTGGTCAGACAACACGCCGTCATAGGTCGTAGCACGATCGATTAATCTTTTTTCGTCTTTTCAGATATTTTGGATTGGACGGTGGCATCGATATGCATGAACGGAAAGCGTTCGAGATCTATTTTTTTCTGGTGTGGGTCGGGCCTCACATGCTGCAAATGAGCCAATGATCCACGCCTGAAGACCACACTTCCCTTACGCTGATTGCCATCTGTTTCGGAAACAACAACGGTCTGTCGATGGCACTCTCTGACAATCAGTCGACACAAGGTATCCAGCAAGCGCGCCCATGGGTAGGGCTCGAATTTATGGTCGGACTGGTAGATCGTGCCTTTCTTTCCGCTCAGCGGGTGTGCACTCAACCAGCGACGACAAAAAAACTGCAAATCAGTATTATCCGTGACCTTTCTCACCATCTCACGATAGCTCTCGGTCGGATTAAGAAAATTACGCAGAAAATCATCCATCGCCTTAATGCCGGCAATCGCCTGCTGCGGACCCTTGTCTTCGACCCGTGTGAGTGCATTTACCAGCATCAAGCGGGTAGATGATTCCATATTCAAAAATTGACGGGCGCGCTGGCGTTTTAGTTTTTGTGCGTCCGTATGATCGCGATAAGGCTCGATTTGCTTTTCTTGCCAGGCCTTGGTCGTCGCATGACCGTAGGCTTGATTCAATACTTTGAGATGCGGCTTGATGTCACCCACCTTGATATCTCGGTCAAGGGGTGTAGTGATTGCAAAGATTTTCAGCGCGCGATTAGCTTCGCGCTGTTGTTCATTTAAGTATTTAAATTTTTTCTTGACTGTCTCCGTCGTGTGCAACAAGATTTCAGTCAGCTCGCGACGCTGCTTGCTGATATTGGCTGCAGCTACGGCGTTATTTTTTGATTTACTGTCTTTTTCTGCAAAGCCGACGAACGGTACGCCGTCTCGGGTGTAATCAGCGCGCAGGGTACGGCTGTCCTTTTCGCTACGAATGACCTCATAGGGTGTTCTGATATCTCTCGGATTGCCACTTGGGCTGAGTAAAACATAAGGATTGCCCTCGTTATAAATGGGTTCTGTGGTTCGAACCAAGCGCACGAGTGAATTAGGTTGCATGAAAAACTCCTTAGGAATCGACAAGCTGATTTTTACAGCGCCTCTGAGTAGCGGCCGACTCAGCAGGGTTCCCAAAGAAGCAAGGCGCTTTTAAGCGCTTCTTTCGATTG
>JBJTXC010000343.1:0-10581 GCA_046082065.1 Burkholderiaceae bacterium | reverse complement strand
TTGCTCGCCTGACCACCGAGATGTACCTGTCCGATATGCAGCCAGCGATGAAACCGTCGGATGCCTTTGCCAAAATGGCTCACCGCGAGACTGATCGCGTGCCGATTGATGATCTGGAGGGTCGAGTAACGGCGATGCTGGTCACGCCCTACCCACCCGGCATTCCGCTGCTGATTCCCGGCGAGCGCTTCAATAAGACGATCGTGGATTACTTGAAGTTTGTGCGCGAGTTCAACGAGAAGCTACCCGGCTTCGAAAGCGATGTACATGGCCTCGTCAAAACCGAAGTCAATGGGGTGACTGGTTATTACGTTGATTGCGTTCAGCAATAAAATATTGCTGGCCTGGCAGGAGCGACGAAGACAGCACAGAGGCTGTCTCGTTAGGTCGATGGCAAGGCGGCAATGCCGCAGACAGTACATGACGTACGGCAAGGCATTGTCAACGCAGCAAGCGGCCTCACGAGACTGCCTCTAAACCCGCTCGATGAGGGTGGCGATACCCTGCCCCACCCCAATACACATCGTGCACAAAGCGTATCGCCCTCCGGTTCGGTGCAGTTGATACATCGCCGTGGTCATGAGTCGCGCGCCACTCATGCCAAGCGGATGACCGAGTGCAATCGCACCACCATTCGGGTTGACCCGAGCATCGTCATCGGCAATGCCTAATTGCCGCAACACCGCCAAGCCTTGTGCAGCAAAGGCTTCGTTTAATTCAATCATGTCAATTTGATTGAGCGTGATACCTGTCTGCTTGAGTAACTTCTGCACGGCAGGTACCGGGCCAATGCCCATCACGTGTGGCGCTACGCCTCCAGTCGCCATACCAACAATGCGAGCCCGCGGCGTCAGGCCATAGCGCTTTGCGCTCTCTTCATCCGCCAGCAGTACAGCGCAGGCACCATCGTTCACACCAGATGCATTGCCTGCGGTGACCGTGCCCTCCGGACGAACAATGCCTTTCAGTTTGGCCAGTGCTTCCATGCTGGTCGCGCGCGGATGTTCATCGTGCAGCACCGTGATTGGATCCCCTTTTTTCTGCGGAATCATGACCGGTGTGATCTCATCAGACAGCGTGCCGCTAGCTTGCGCACTCGATGCTTTGGCTTGGCTACGCAAAGCAAATGCATCCTGATCTTCGCGACTGATCTGAAAGTCGGTGGCGACATTCTCGGCAGTCTCGGGCATGGAATCCACACCGTACAGCGCTTTCATTTGCGGATTAATGAAGCGCCAGCCGATGGTGGTGTCGAATATCTGCGCATTGCGCGAGAACGCACTGTCTGCCTTGCCCATGACGAATGGTGCGCGCGTCATTGATTCGACACCGCCAGCGATCATCAAGCTCGCCTCACCGGACTTGATCACGCGTGATGCGGTACCGATAGCATCCATCCCGGAACCGCATAAGCGATTGATTGTGCTGCCCGGTACGGCGATGGGCAAGCCAGCCAGTAGCAATGACATGCGTGCGACATTTCGATTGTCGTCACCTGCCTGATTAGCGCAACCAAAGATCACGTCATCGACCAACGACCAATCAACTGTAGGGTTGCGTTCTAGTAGCGCGCGCAGCGGTATGGCGCCCAGATCATCAGTGCGTACGTCTTTGAGCACACCGCCATAGCGGCCAATCGGCGTTCGAATCGCATCACAAATAAAAGCTTGTTTCATTTTTCTGTTTGTTTAGTTTAAGTTCAAGAAATCCCCAATCCCGGCATACGCTGGAATGGCGATGTTTTTTTGGATTCACACTTATCGTATAGGCACACCGGTGATCTCCCGTAAAACGTCTAGCGTCAAGCCCTCAATCATATCAACCACTGTCAAGCCCTCCGGCGTGACATCAATCGTGGCTAAATCGGTATAGATGCGCGACACACAAGCCACGCCTGTCAACGGATAGGTACACGCCGGCACGATCTTGCTCTCACCACTTTTGGTTTGATGCTCCATCATCACAAATACTTTTTTGGCGCCGATCGCTAAATCCATCGCGCCACCAACGGCGGGAATGGCATCTGGCGCACCAGTATGCCAATTCGCCAAGTCACCGCGCGCGGACACCTGGAATGCACCCAGAACACAAATATCAAGATGGCCACCGCGCATCATGGCGAATGAATCTGCGTGATGAAAAAAAGCACCGCCAGTGAGCAAGGTGACTGGCTGTTTGCCGGCGTTAATCAAATCCTCATCTTCTTCACCCACCGCAGGCGCGGGCCCCATACCAAGCAAGCCATTCTCGCTGTGCAGGAAAATTTCCTTGGCAGGATCAAGATGGTTGGCCACCATCGTCGGCAAGCCAATCCCGAGATTGACGTAGGCACCCTCGGGAATATCCAGCGCCACTCGCTGTGCAATCTCGTCACGGCTACGACGTTTCATTGTGCACCTCCGATCTGCACGACACGCTGGACAAAAATACCCGGCGTCACAATGACCTCGGGATCGAGCGCACCCAGTGGCACGATCTCATCCACTTGCGCGATGGTGCAGCGTGCAGCGCTGGCCATAATTGGCCCGAAATTACGTGCAGCCTTGCGGTACACCAGATTACCCCAGCGGTCACCCTTCAACGCCTTGATCAGTGCAAAGTCAGCGTGGATCGGCGACTCAAGCACATACTGCCTGCCGTCGATCAGTCGCGTCTCTTTGCCTTCAGCGAGTTGCGTGCCGTAGCCTGCCGGGGTGAAGAATCCGCCGATGCCAGCGCCGGCCGCCCGAATACGCTCGGCTAAATTACCTTGCGGCGTTAACTCAAGCTGGATTTTTCCGGCACGGTAAAGCGCATCGAATACGTGAGAATCGGATTGTCTGGGAAATGAGCAGATGATCTTTTTGACCCGCCCGGCCGCCAATAAAGCAGCCAGGCCGGTATCGCCATTACCGGCGTTGTTGTTCACAATCGTGAGATCAGTCGCGCCTTGCTCGATCAGTGCGTCTATTAATGCCTTGGGCATGCCAGCATGACCAAAACCACCAATCATCACGGTCGCACCATCATGAATACCAGCGACCGCAGTGCGCAAGTCTGCTACGGTTTTATCAATCACCTTGAGCTCCTGCCAAATTCAAATATTGCCAGAACCAAAATACACCATCCCATTGTGGATGAACGAAGGCAGTGGAATCAGACCATCGCCTAAACAGGGGCCATCTACACAGCGGCCATCACTGAAATTGAAAAATGCAGTGTGGTGCGCACACATAATCAACCCATCAAGCGTGACGAAAGTCTGCGGCTCATAATTCAGTGGCAATGAAAAATGCGGACAAAAATTCACGTAACTCCAAACCTGCGAACCCTGCCGAAGCAGTAGTACCTTAAAATTTTCTTTACCTGCGCCGAAGCATATTTCAAAGCCGCGTTGATCTGGAATATCTTCAATACTGCAGAGGTAAGTACCCTCTGCCGGGCAATCCGGGTGATCTTGCCAGTTCAATGCGCCGCCTCCGTCATCGGCGATGGCTGGCCCAAGGTCCATGACCACGGACGGATCTCGACAGATTGAAAGACGCCTGCCTGCGCATAGGGATCATCGGCAATAAACTCGGATACCGCGCTCATTTCGTCTGCCTCAACAATCAGTAATGTGCCATTGGTCTGTTCATGCTGCATGGTGAGTGTCGGGCCACCCAGATGCACTTTGACCCGATGACTACCCGGGTGACGCAAATACGCTCGGTGGATTGGTCCGATCTCTTCACGCTTGCCTGCAGTGTCAGGCGCATCAGTCGCTAGTACCAAGTAATACATGACCTATCTCCTCAGTTCACAGGGAAGCCCCAACGTGCCGTGGCCAATATCGGTAGACATATCTCAAGCAGTCAATTTCAAATAACGATGCGTCGGAAATAACGACCAACCGTAGCGGCGTTGCAATGCGCCCCAAATCCCATCGCGGAAAAAAACTGTCACAACAATAGCGATCAGGCCCAGACCGACCAGATACCAGCTACCGTAGTCGCTAAAAAACTTATTCAGGAACCAAAACAACAAGGCACCGATGATGGGCCCCTCGATACGGCCAATACCACCGATCACTACCATGAAGATCGCAAACGCAGTCCAATTGACAGAAAACGCTGCGTCCGGGGAAATGCGCAAGTTGCTGACAAAATACAGTGCGCCAGCCAGACCGGCGCCCCCCGCAGCAATCAAATACACAGCCAATTTCATACGGCTGACATCAATACCTTGTGATGAGGCTGCCACTTCATTGTCACGAATGGCCAGCAGGGCCCATCCACGCTTGGACCGTAAAAAAGCATACACGCCGAACGTGACCGCAACGACGGAACTCACCGCGATGAAATACGTCGTCGATTCACGTACTGATTTTTCTATTTCGCGCAAGGCGATGAGTGATGTGCCCGAGCCACCGCCAACCCAGTGGAGGTTGGCAAACGACAAGCGAAATACCTCGGCGATCACCCAGGTACCAATCGCGAAATAGCCGCCCTGCAAACGAAATGCGATGAAAGATACTGGGTACGCAATAGCAACCGTCGCCAACGCGGCAATCGGTATCGCTACAAAAGGATTCATGCCCGCTTCATTGCCGAGAATAAGCATGATGTAGCCACCAAAGCCCAGAAAAGCCTGCTGCCCGATGCTGACCATACCGCCATAGCCGGCGAGCAGATTCCACATCATCGCGAATATAAAGTAGCAACTGATCTCAACCACCTCGCGCATCCAGCTCGACTCACCCCACCAGGGAATCGAGATGGCATACAGCATGATGACAGCGGTTATCAGCGGTAACAGCACCGAGAAGCGGTTGCTACGGATGACATCGAACGAAGGGCTACCAGCGAGTTGCTGGATTCCGGCTTGCGCCGGAATGACGTTGTCAGAGTGAGCAGTACTTGGGCCGCCGCTATTGGTGCGATGATCTGATGAGAGCGGGGCAGGATTGACTGTATCTTGGCTAAGCGCGCTCGATGAGTCATCCCTGCGGAGGCCGGGATCCAGTGTGTTTTTCATATCTAGTTTCGGTTCTTTCATCGCGAGGCTGATCCTAGCTTCATCGCGTCTTTGGAAACAAACCTTGCGGTCTGATCAGTAGCACCATCAAGAACGTGAGGTGACCCACCCAGATTCCCCAACCCGGATCAAATCGAAAGCCGATTTGCTGCGCAACGCCGAGCAACAAAGCACCTAGCAAGGTGCCCCAAAAAGATCCCATACCACCCATGATCACGGCTTCGAAGGCGAATAGAAGCAGCAATGGTCCATCACTCGGCGATACGGTTGTACGCATCGCCTGTAATGTGCCAGCTAAAGTGATCAATACAAAAGCAATGCCTGTCGCTTGGGCATACACAATCGACGGTCGTAGTCCCATCAGCTGCGCCGCCTCTCTGTCATCCGATACGGCACGAAACGAGCGCCCGAGTGAGGTATGTGAAAACAAGGCTTGCAGTGCCAAGGTCGCCAGTAATGCAACACCGAAAGTCAGCAGAGGCAGCGTACCGACCGTGGCAACACCGACAGATAAACTATCCAGCGCTACAGTGCCTGCGTCCAGCGAACGCGGATCAGCCGAATAAATCTCTAATAATAAATTTTGAATAATGATCGCCAGACCGAATGTCACGACCAGTGAGGGCAGCGGATCTTTTCCCAGCGTGCCATTCAATACAAAGCGCTGCAAAACATAACCAAATACAAACGCCGCTGGCGCAATGAGTAACAAAGCCCAACCCGGCGCCAGACCGGTCGCACTCACCAAACTGATCGCGAAGAAGCCACCGAGTATGATGAAGTCACCTTGCGCTGTATTAGTCAGTCGCATCACGCCAAACATTAATGATTGCCCCAGCGCGAACAGCGCATACAAGCCACCGAGCAATAACCCCTGAATCAACATATCGAACATGGCTAGAGTCCGAAATAGGCTTGACTGATCTGCTCGCGCGTCAGGTCGCCCGATTGGCCGACTAATGACACTCGCCCTTCCTGCAGGCACACCACGCGCGAAGATACCTGCATCGCCAGTTGCACATCCTGTTCCACGATCAGCAAGGTCATGCCATCCTGCTGTAGTGATGGTAGTGCAGCGTAAATTTCACGGACTACAACCGGTGCCAAACCGAGCGAAATCTCGTCACACAACAATATGCGCGGATTACTCATCAATGCACGGCCAATTGCGACCATCTGCTGCTGACCACCCGACAGTGAGGTCGAGGGGTCCTGACGTTTCTCTTTAAGAATTGGAAACAGGTGGTAGACGCGCTCGAGATGCCATGAGCCATTGCGACGTGATAGCGTACCCATCTGCAGATTTTCTTCAACCGACAAGGAAGGAAACAATCGCCGTCCCTCGGGTACCATCGCGATACCCATCGCCACAATGTCTGCTGCATCGAGCTGATCGATGCGCTCGCCATCCAAGCGAATCTCGCCGGCGCTCGGCGTCAAGATACCGCTCAGGGTTTTAAGGAAGGTCGATTTACCTGCACCGTTTGCACCGATCAGTGCAACCACTTCGCCACTATCCATGTCGAGATCGATGCCGAACAAGGCCTGCGCATCGCCATAGGATGCTGTGACAGATTTTGTCTGCAGCAGCATCAGTTTTCCAGCCCCATATACACACGACGCACTTCAGCGTCTTGCATGACCTGCTGCGGATCGCCGGTACACAGTGTCTTGCCAAAATTAATGACGTGCAGTCGGTCAGCCAAAGATACCAAGGCATGCACCACATGCTCAATCCAGATCATGGTGACACCGGACTGCTTGATTCGTCTGAGCTCTTCTACCAGCGCTTGCGCTTCATGCTCAGTCAAGCCACCGGCGATCTCATCCAACAGCAACAGGCGCGGTCGTGTCGCCAGCGCACGTGCCAATTCCAACCGCTTACGATTCAACAGAGTTAATCCACCTGCAGGATGATTAGCAAAGCGTGTCAGCTCGGTTTGCTGCAGCACATCCCAGGCAATATCCCAGGCCTCGCGCTCACTTACTTGCGCGCCGAAGCACGCTGCGGTGACCAGATTTTCAAACACGCTCATATGCCCGAATGGCTGCGGCACTTGATACGAGCGACCGATACCTAATCTGCAGCGCTCGAAAGGCGCCAGCGCATTGATACACTGGCCTTGATATGCAACCTCGCCAGCGTCGGTCTTGGCATCGCCGGAGATTAAATTAAACAAGGTCGTCTTCCCGGCCCCATTGGGGCCGAGAATACCGAGTACCTCACCCTCATTCACCGATAGCGATACCGCATCAGTGACTTTCAGCGCACCATACGACTTGCTGACATTGTTGAGGGTGAGTAGTGCCATCACGCTTAGGGATTCATCAAGCGCATCTTGCCGCCTGCAGGAATCGCGGTTGCTGCCTGATTGTTCACCACGGTCAGCTCATACTTGTACTTGCCGCCTTTGTTCCATTGACCAAGTACCAGCGGTGTTTTGCTGACGTTTTTGAATGGGCCAGGGCCACCCCACTTCACATCACCCACGACCGTCTTCAACTGAGTTGCCGCGACGGCGCCAATCAGATCGTCGGACTTGGTTGATTTTGCGCGCTTGAGTGCATCTGTGGCCACTTCGAACAAGGCATGAGCAAAACCAATCGGTTGCGTCCACTGCTTCTTGGTAGATGCTTCATACGCCGCTGCCAAATCTTTCGCTGATTGCTTGGTCAAGCTCGATGCAAACGGATGCGAAGGCGTCCACCACACTTCGGTCGTCAGGCCATCACCCAAATCGCCAAGCGCCTCGATCGCGCCTGGGAACAGCAATGCCTTACCGAGTGTGATGACCTTCGGTTTGAAACCTTGCTGGCGAGCCTGCGTCAGGAAAGTTTTAGCATCCGGTGGAATCACCACACCGGTCACGATCTCGACATTGTCCTTCTTGAAGGCAGCGATCTGTGCAGAAAAATCTTGCGTGCCATTCTGGAAGCGACCTGGATCAGTCAGAGAATAGCCTTGCGCCGTCAGTGGCTTGGGAAAACCAAGTTCCTTGTCACCCCAAGCATTACCATCGCCATCGTTCGGGAACAGGCCACCGACTTTTTTGTTGGTCTTGACGCTGTTCCAGCCGTTGGTAAAGTTGGTGATCACGTCTTCCAATCCCCAGAAAATGTGATACGTCCATTTAAAACCCTTGGCAGGATCACCTTTGCGTCCAAAGAACCATGGCTGCCACGGCACAACTGATGAGATGCATGGCAATTGATTCAATTCGCATGCATCCGATACCGGGTTGGCAGTCTCTGGGGTACCTGCCGTCAGAATCATCACTACTTTATCTTTGAGGATCAGATCATTAGCAACTTCGCCCGCACGGTTTGGATTGGATTGACTGTCTTTGAGCAGGATCTCGACGGCGTATTTTTTACCGCCGACAGTCACGCCATCTTTGAACGTGCCTTTCATCTGTTCGATCACCCACTTGTCCGCCTCGCCGAACGGGGCCAGCGGGCCGGTCTGCGGTGATACATAGCCGATTTTGATGGTATCGGCAGCGAATGAAACGCCGCTTGCGCCGACCAGTGCTGCCGCGGCAACGCTCTGTATCAGCTCTCGTCTAGTAATTGCCATAGTGATGTCTCCTCTTCGGTGGTTATCAACTGCTTACTTGCTTTACGCCGGTGGCGCGCCCTGCCATGCACGCTGCAATAAGGCACGCAGCGCACCTTCCGCCTCCGTATTGACGGGGCGCGGATTCCAATAGGGGTTTTGCACCGCGATATGCGCGATGCGATCGATATCATTTTCTTGCATGCCAATATCGCGCAAGGCATACGGCGCACCGTTATCCTTGGCAAGATGGTACAGGCCTTGTGCAGCATCTTCTCGCTGCAATGCACGCGCAATGCGATGCATGGAATTCGGGACAGCAGTAGCGTTATATGCAATCGCATGCGGTAATACAACGGTATGTACTTCGGCATGTGGCAAATTCAAGGTGCCGCCGAGGGTGTGACACAGCTTGTGATGCAAAGCCATGCCGACATTACCGAGCACGGTGCCGCACAACCATGCGCCAACCATTGCATTACTGCGCGCATCGATATCGCTCGGATGATCACGCAGCACCGGAATGGCCGCCGCCATCGAGCGTATACCCTCTTCTGCCATCAGATCCATCACCGGGTTACTGTCTTGTGCGTACAAGCCCTCTGCCGCGTGAGCGATCGCATTCATGCCTGAGGTGATTGACAGCGATGTCGGCAGCGATAGCGTCAGCAGCGGGTCATAGATCACCGTACGTGGAAGTACTCGGTTATCGCGACCCGTTTTCTTCAAACCGTGATCGGTCGTGCCCCAAATAGGCGTCATTTCACTGCCGGCGTAGGTGGTGGGTATAGCAAGTATCGGTCGAGATGACTGCAAAGCAATCGCTTTCGCTAAACCGATCGTGGAGCCGCCACCTGCAGCGATCAGGCAGTCAGCAGCTAATCGATCTGCTTCTTGTATCGCTGCATTGGCCACCTCGACCGGTACATGCATCACGGCCTTGGCACACACACCGACTGCATGCTGACCCAGCCGACGCGCGATCTCTTCTGCCAGCGCCTGCTGCTCGGGCGTGCACAGCACGAGTACACGTTTTGCACCGAGCAAATCAACTTCGCGCTCCAAATACGCAAGTGAGCCCGCGCCGAACACGATACGGCTGGCTTGACCGGTGAAAACGAAATCGCGCACGGTGTTAACTAGCGTTTGAAGTGCGGCGGGATCTGTGCATCCACATTCACCCACACCGATTTCGCTTCGGTGTAGTCGTGCATCGCCTCGAAGCCCATCTCGCGGCCATAACCCGATTGTCCGACCCCACCAAACGGCGAACCCGGGTTCACCCGTTTGTAGCTATTCACCCAGACCATACCGGCACGAATCTCGCGTGCCATCTTGTGCGCGCGTGACAAATCACGCGTCCACAAACCGCCACCCAGACCGTATTCCGTCATGTTCGCGATTTGCAGCGCTTCGGCATCGTCTTTGAACGTGGTGACGCTCACGAAGGGCCCGAATACCTCTTCTTGTGACACGCGATCAGTCGGTTTAGCACGCACCACGGTGGGCTCGATATAGCAGCCCTTCGCCAGATCCGGGTTCGATGGCGCCTTGCCACCGGTCAGAACCGTTGCACCTTGCTGCTGTGCGATCTCGACATACGACAACACACGATCGCGGTGCATGGTTGACGTGAGTGGACCCATCTCGGTCTCGGGATCCAGCGGATTACCTAATCGAATCGAGCTGGCCAGTTTGACGAAGCGTTCCAGAAATTCATCGGCGATTTTTTCATGAATGATCAGACGCGAGCCGGCGATACACGCCTGACCCTGATTATGGAAAATCGCCCAGGCCGAACCATTCACTGCCGCGATTAAATTTGCATCGTCGAATACGATATTTGCGCCTTTGCCACCCAGTTCAAGTTGTACGCGCTTGAGATTGCCTTTTGAGGCCTCGACAATGCGACGACCGGTCTCAGTCGAGCCCGTAAACGATATCTTGCCAACCTTGGGGTGCTCTGCCAGGTGCTGTCCTGCAGTGTGGCCATAACCCACAACAATATTCACGACACCTTCCGGGAAACC
>JBJTXC010000342.1:0-3601 GCA_046082065.1 Burkholderiaceae bacterium | reverse complement strand
CGCCCGTCTACCTGAGTCTTCCGGATGCGAGCGGTCGAACACCGCTCTACATCGCGATTGAGCGCCAAGACGCTGACCAGATTCGTGCTTTACTTGATGCCGGTGCAGATCCATTTATCAAATGCCGAATCGGGCAAGGAGAAACACCGAGTACCTACCAAATAGCAATGAAGAAAGAGTATGAAAACCCTTTCTCAATACTACTGGAGAAAATGATTCCTCGCTTCACGCCCGACGGTAAATACTCTGTTTTGAATGACGATCTATCTCTGAAACAATGGGTTGCCCAGCACGATGAAGTAGCAGTTCGGAAGCTAGCTGACCAATTTCCGGTTTTACGCGATGCCTTGTTTAACTATGTAGACAAATCTGGAACCAGTCTGGTTTACCGGAACTTAAAACAGGGCGCCGTTGAGGAGTTAGTTGACGTTGCCATGGTGCCGCTGATTTACCAAGATCTTGAGAGCAACGTGCTGTATGCCGCAGCATTCGGCGCACCAATCAACACGTTCTCCGATCTTTTATCAAGTACGTTATCTCAATATGACATCACCGAACGGATTGATATCGACCTCAATCAAGTGCTGAATTTTTTCTTTATGAAACGAAGCACCGCGGATATCAAGGCGCTACTTGAAATTCCTGGAGAAATAGGACGTGAGACTCGGACCAGATTGATAGAATTGATGAAATATGGGGCGATCTACTCTACAGAAAAATTTATTTCCCTTGCGAAGTTTCTCTGGCCTACGCTGGATGACATCGAAAAAAATGACCTATTTGTGGCATAGACAAGATACCCGGAAGCCTGCTTTAATGCAGTACTTGACATACTTGATTGCTCATTAACGGAAAAACATATCGCTTCCATGCTCACCAAGGCAAGCATCGACAAACACAAGACTGCTTGGGAGTTTGCTGCAGATCGGTCGCCTTACATGGGCTATCTCTTGAAAAAAATTAGCGAGAAAAATCATCATTTGTTTAAGTATATCCAGCAAGCCGTTAATGTCGGAAGCTTGCGATGGTTCGATACGTTTATGGATGCCGGCTTTGATTTGCAAAAAAATATCAAGCTAAATGCTCGAGCGTTTCTACCTGGTCTGGCAGATCTCGACCCCTCCGGACTGCAAAAACGGCTCGCCGGTTATCAGCTGCAAATCGATACAACGATTCCGGCGCTTTGTAAAACTGAGCAAGGTAAGCTAGCACTTAGCGGACTTATGAAGGCAAGCTTGAGCTTACAGTAAGCATCCACCGGATTGCAGGGCCTTTCCTGCAATCCGGTATCCTTGCGGCCGGGGTCCAGTGACCTGGCTATATCAAGACCAATGATCCGTATTCAACAACTTGGCCTCATGCGCGGCACCAAGCCGCTGTTTGAGCAAGCCGACCTCACCATCAACCCCGGTGAAAAAGTGGGTCTGATCGGCGCTAACGGCAGCGGCAAGTCAACCCTATTCGCGATGCTGCGCGATGAGCTGCACCCGGACAATGGAAGCGTCGACTACCCCAAGCAGTGGCGCGTCGCGCATGTGGCGCAAGAAACGCCTGCACTGGAACGTGCCGCAGTGGACGCCGTGATCGATGGCGACACAACCCTACGAACCCTTGAATCAGAATTAGCAATACTTGAGGCACAAGGTGCGCAAGCGGATGGTCACCGGATCGGTGAGCTACATGCACTACTTGCAGACGCCGATGCCTACACCGTGCGTTCACGCGCCGAGCAGCTGCTGGTGGGTCTCGGGTTCTCGGAAGCGCAATTTGAGCAACCGGTGGCCAGCTTTTCAGGCGGCTGGCGTATGCGCCTGAATCTCGCGCAGGCATTAATGTGTCCTTCCGATCTGCTACTTCTCGACGAACCCACCAACCACCTCGATCTGGATGCCATCATCTGGCTGGAAAGCTGGTTAAAAAACTATGCCGGCACTATGATCGTAATCTCGCACGATCGCGATTTTCTTGACGGCGTTACCAATGTCATCGCGCACATCGATGAGCGCAAGCTGAAGCGCTACTCGGGCAACTACAGCGCCTTCGAACGTCAACGGGCGGCACAATTGGTATTGGCGCAGTCATTAATCGAAAAGCAGCAGCGCAAGCGCGCGCATCTGCAATCCTTCATTGACCGCTTCAAGGCCAAAGCCACCAAAGCCAAACAAGCGCAAAGCCGCATCAAGGCACTCGCCAGAATGGAAGAGCTGGCACCGCTGCGGGCAGCGGCTGAGTTCTCTTTCGAATTTCGTCAGCCAGAGCGTGCCCCGAATCCGTTATTGGTACTCGATCAAATTGATACCGGCTATCGCAACCAAGCTCATGCCGAAAAAATCATCGTCGGCAATATCACCTTCACGCTGCAAGCGGGTCAACGCATCGGACTACTCGGCGTGAATGGCGCGGGTAAATCGACCCTGATCAAGACGATTGCGGGTGATATTCCGCCACTACACGGCACCACACAACTCGGCAAAGGTTTGGTGGTCGGCTATTTCGCGCAACATCAGCTCGAGATGCTGCGCGATGAAGATACGCCGTTGATGCATCTGGCGCGTATTGCCCCAACCAATCGCGAGCAGGAATTGCGTGATTTTCTGGGGCGCTTCAATTTCCCAGGTGACATGGTGAAGAGCCCGATTGCGCCTTTCTCCGGGGGTGAAAAAGCACGACTTGCACTGGCACTGATCGTCTGGCAACGACCCAACTTGCTGCTGCTTGATGAACCGACTAACCATCTTGACCTGGAAACTCGCGAAGCCCTGACCGAAGCGCTCGCGCAATTCGACGGCACATTGATTTTGGTGTCGCACGATCGTCATCTGCTGCGCGCGACCACCGATGAGTTTCTGATCGTGGCTGATGGTCAGCTCAAATCATTTGATGGCGACCTTGATGATTACCGCGACTGGCTATTCAAAACAAAATCGAGCATCGCTACAACGGCCGTGGTCATCGACAAGCCAAGCTCAGTTATCAAAAAAGAGACCCGTAAAAATATAAACGCTGCTGCGCGCAAGCCACTGGAAAAGCGTTTGCAACAAATCGAAAGACAGATGAGCGAGCTTCTTCAAGAAAAGCTGCACATTGAATCCCTACTGGCCGAGTCCGATCTGTATGAAGCCAGCCGCCAGCATGACCTGAAAACTCTGCTCGACAAACAAAGCGAGTGTTTAAGCACGCTTGACCAGGTCGAGTCGGAGTGGCTGCAGCTGCAAGAGGCGATTGACGCATAATCTCGCCATGTCAAACGCTACCGATACCACGCACAACGTCGCCCGTCCCTTGGACGGCATCACGGTGCTCGACTTAACGCGACTACTGCCGGGCCCGGTGGCGACCATGCATCTGGCGGATATGGGCGCCAACATCATCAAGATCGAAGACAAAGGTGCCGGCGACTATGCGCGCTCGATGATGCATGTACGCCATGCACTCTCGCAAATGTTCATTGCGGTAAATCGTGCCAAACGCATCATTCATCTCGATCTCAAGCAGCCGGAAGACTATCAATCTTTTTTATCGATGGTGGATAACGCTGATGTGGTGATTGAAAGCTTTCGTCCGGGCGTGATGCAGCGGCTCGGCCTGGGTTGGGACGTAC
>JBJTXC010000341.1:0-2475 GCA_046082065.1 Burkholderiaceae bacterium | reverse complement strand
TTCGTGAGCAGTTTGACGGTCGCGCCATTGCCGTGCGGGCCGACATGTAGCACCCGATTGCCAAGCACGTCCAGCACGTGACGCCAACGAGCAAATGCATCGGCGTCACCACCCACGAATATGGATAACCGACCTTCAGCGGCACCATCAATTGCATTGGTGACCGGCGCTTCGAGATAATCCACACCACGCTTGGATGCAATCGCAGCGATTTCGCGCGCCAAATCGACCGAACTAGTAGACGTATCAATTAACACGCTACCGGCTCGCATGGCATGCAACACACCCTGCTCACCCAGCAGCACCTCACGCACTTGTGGCGGGCCCGGCAGGGATACCAGCACGATGTCGGACTGCGCTGCGGTGGTGGCAGGCGTGTCAGTCCAGCGCGCGCCCAACGCGGCTAAGTCATCCGGCAAGCCGGGCCGCGAATCATGCACTGACAGCGCATAGCCTTGACGGGCAAGGTTGACCGCCATTGGCCGACCCATATTGCCAATGCCAATGAACAGCAGCGATTGCGTCATGTTTTTTGAAACTCGAAGAAATGCGAGCCGATACCGTTTGCACGATCAAACTGAAAACCATGCTCGGCCAACAGCGCCAACGCCTGCTCGAGCGAGTACACGCGATAGCGAATGGTTTGCGCCATCAAGGTTTCACCGTGATCAGTCAGGTAATAATGCTTGGTGAAGCCGTCATCGGCAGGCTCGATTTTTTGTGCGTACACGTAGCCATTCTTGATCGGCCGCTGGTAGTCAAAATGCGGCCCCTGAATACCCAGTAATAATCGACCACCCGCGTGCACATGGCTGGCTACGCGCTCGATGCCGCGAACATTGTCTTCATGATCGGGTAAATGACTGACCATGAACGGCTCGTTATCACCATCGACGACAAAATACCAAACACCACCGTACGAAAAAGCCAGGTCGTAGGTTGCCTGCAGATCGAACTGCGTGACATTTTGTCGCTGCAATGAAATGTTCGGATACGGCTGCAAGCGCTCAGACGCAATCCGCAGCATGGCCGAAGTGAGATCAATACCGGTAATTTTGGGTATGGCGGGATGCCGCGTCACCAGTTCTTGCAGTATTAATCCGGTGCCACAGCCTAGTTCAAGTACATCACCGAAATTGCCATTGCCAACTATGTTGTCGACGATTTTTTGATAATCGTAATAGCCAGACGTCATGATCATGTCGTAGTACGCCGACATATTGGTGTAATCGCCCATACCCTCCTCTGCCCGCTCTCCCGCTCCGGTCTGGGCGCCGGGCTGGGTTATTTATTTGTTAATTTTACACTCAGGTTGAATGCAGGCGTGCAGTGTTGAACGTTTCGGCGCGCTGGTCAACAGCATAATCGAGCATTTAGCGCTTGATTTTGTTTTCAAGGTCCGGAACGCAAAGATGGTAGGGCCTACCCAGCGACAAAGACCAGACGCGAAATGTGTGCCGCTTGGTGCGCGTAGTTAGCACGCTGCGAGCGCACAAATTACTAGCGGCTGGACGCGATGGTTTCCAAACGTGCGCGTTCCAGCTCGGCCAGCATGATGGCCTGAAGGGTGGGATTTTGTACGCCGGTTGCTGCGGAAAATTTTTCTACCCAATCGAAAAAATCATTCCGCTGTTTCTCGTCCCACGGCGCAGGCGGCGTTGGGGTCGCTAAATTACGCACACTGGCTACCAGTTGCGCGAGCTTGAGTAATTTGGCGCGGCGCGACATATTCGGTGCGATCGTGATGCGCAGTGCCTTTTGGGTACTGCGCGAAAGCCGCGGATTATCCGTGACCTCGGCGACGATGCTACCCACCTCGCTGCCAAATACCGAGGCAATATCGGTTTCCGTGACGGCGCCAAAGTGCAGCATGTCATGCAGCATGGCGGCGGCGAGCAAGAAGGGGTCGGATTCACCCGCTTCCTGCAGCATCTGCACCACGTCCATCGGGTTGAGGATGCAGTGCATACCGGCCTCAGGCGCGATCGGGCGCTCGGCGCCGTGACGGCCACGAAATGCAATCGCTTTCTCCAGCACCGAGGTACCACTGGCGGCCTGCTTCACTGTCTTGGCAGAGTTCATTTTTCGATCATAGCTGGTCTATCATGTCGAGGAAGATTTCATACCGTCACAACCGTAACACGCCACGCTGATGCAAGCCCCGCGCCCCGAGACCGTCAAACGTTACCTTAAACAGCCGCTGGTTCGGCTCAGCACGATTTCATGGCGTGACTTGATCATGGTATTGCTGCCTATCCTCGCCATCACGATGGTACTCGGTTGGCTGACCGTGAAACTGATTCGCCCGGCGCCGCCGGATCGGTTGGTGATTGTTGCAGGCCCCGAGGAAGGCAGCTTTCATACCACGGCGAAGCGTTACGCAAAAATCATTGGTACGCATGGGATACGGGTTGAAGTCAAGGAAACCGATGGGTCGGTAGAAAATCTGCAGCGTCTGCTCGACTCAACTCAAAC
>JBJTXC010000340.1:0-2343 GCA_046082065.1 Burkholderiaceae bacterium | reverse complement strand
GATTGGACTCGAACCAACGACCCCTACCATGTCAAGGTAGTGCTCTAACCAGCTGAGCTACGCGCCTAAAGAACCCGGATTATAGCCAGATTTACATCGCAAGGCCAAGAATGCTCGTAATTACTCATTTGATATTTAGCTTTCGATCATCACGGTGGCCGAATTTTTTGAGTCAGTCATCTGCTACTAGGCCTATTTCGTTAGGTCGATGGCAGGGCGGCAGTATCGAAGACAGTACAAGACGTACGGCGAGATACTGCCAACGCCGCAAGCGGCCTAACGAATAGGTGCTAGACGCGTTTGACCTCGGCGACGCCCCGTACGTCTGAGATAACCTTCATCGCGCGCTGCAACTGCTCGGTGGACGAGATCTCGCCGGTGAACGACATGAAGGCTTGGCCTTTGCTACTGCGAGTCGACACGCCGACCACATTGATTTTTTCGCGCAGAAAAATATCGGAAATATCACGCAGCAGACCCTGCCGATCTTGCGCCAGCACGAACACATCTACCGGGTAAACCGTATCGCCGCCCAACTCGCCCCAACTGCTCTGCACCATGCGCTCGGGTGCGCGTAGCACCATCTGCGACAAGTTTTTGCAACTAGCGCGATGAATCGAGATACCTTTGCCACGCGTGATGAAGCCGACAATGGGATCTGGCGGCGCCGGTTTGCAGCAACTCGCCATCTGCGTCAACAAGCCTTCTGTACCCAATATCAGCACGCCTGCTTTACCACCTTGCGTCACGCTTGATGCGCGACTCTTTCTGGTGAGTTGGGCTTCGTCATCCGGCACCACCCGTTCCTGCGCGTCGCCGTGCAATGCCTGCTCGACCAGTCGCAGACTGAGGCGCTCATTGCCTACTGCAAGTAGTAAATCATCCAGCTTGGAAAAACCTAATCGATGCGCCAAATCGTCGAGATTGACCGCAGTTTTACCCTCGCGCTGCAAAGTTTTTTCGAGTAGTGCGCGTCCCTGCCCCAAGGTTTGCGCTTGCTCGATCGCGTTGAACCAGGCACGAATTTTTGAACGCGTGCGCGGGCTGGCGGTATAGCCGTCAGCAAGCCAATCGCGCGAAGGCCCTGCGGTACCCATCGCTACCGCTTCACCTTTGGCGGTGATGATCTCGACGGTTTGCCCGTTCTTGAGCACAGTATTCAGTGGCACCATGGCGCCGTTGACGCGCGCGCCGCGGCAACGATGACCCACATCGCTATGCAATTGGTACGCAAAATCAATTGGCGTGGCGCCCATCGGTAACTCAACCAAGCGCCCTTGCGGTGTCAGTACATAGATACGGTCGTTAATCGCCGCTGCTTTTAGCTGCTCGACCCACTGCCGCTCGGTATCTTCCTGCCCGACCACGGTATCGGTGATCTCGCTTTTCCAACTAAGGAGTTGCCGTAGCCAGGCAATTTTCTGATCGTAGCTGTCGTCCTGCGCGTTACCACTGCCCTCTTTGTAGCGCCAGTGTGCTGCCACACCAAACTCGGCGAAGCGATGCATTTGCTGCGTGCGAATTTGCACTTCCAGCGTGCGGCCATCGTCAGCTTCTACGACGGTGTGCAGCGACTGATAGCCATTAGATTTGGGGCGCGCAATGTAATCATCAAACTCTTCGGCAATCGGTGTCCAAATATCATGCACGATGGAGAGCACGGTGTAGCATGTCTTGACATCCTCCACGATCACGCGAAACGCACGCACATCATGCAAGCGCGAGAAGTCGATCGCCTTGCCTTGCATCTTGTTCCAGATGCTGTAGATGTGCTTCGGCCGACCATAAACCTCGGCGCGAATACCTGCAGCTGTCAGCTCGGAACGTAAACGTTGAATCGCGTCGTCGACAAACTGCTCGCGCTCGACACGTTTTTCTTCGAGCATTTTGGCGATGCGCTTGTAGTTGTCTGGCTCGGAAAATCGAAACGATAAATCTTCCAGCTCCCATTTCAGCTGCCAGATACCCAAGCGGTTGGCGAGTGGCGCGTATAAATCAAATGTCTCACGCGCATAACGCAAGGCGAATTCGGTTTCACTTTTGATCTCGGCGAAATAACGCAATGTAGCCAAGCGCGAACATAGGCGTACCAACACCACGCGCATATCGGTCGCCATGGCCAGCGTCATTTTGCGCAGTGACTCAAGCTGGCTGGCTGCACTGCTCTTGGCGCGGTCGGACTCCTTGCGAGCAAACATGCCTTCATGCAGGCGCATTAACTGACGAATGCCGGTCACCATGTCAGCAACTTCTTTGCCGAAGCGCGACTCGATTTCAACCACCTGCTGTGGCGCGAGCGCGACCAATTCAAACAACATGCCTGCGATGCGCGCATCTGCATCG